>JAPPEG010000070.1 GCA_028875345.1 Gemmatimonadota bacterium | reverse complement strand
TTCGGCTTGGCCATTGGCTTTGCCCTGTGCCTGCTGATCGTCCAGTTCTCCGCCTATCAGCTCGCGGTTGGCGATTTCCATGAGAAGAAAGACCGGGTTTATCGCGTTCTGGGACCCTCCTTCTGGGGTGAGGCCCAGTACTCGGGAGGTTTGCCAATACCGCTGGGCCCGACCCTCAAGGAGCAACTGCCCGAGGTCGAGGAGGCGGTCCGCTTCAGCGGGGTTAGGCCGAGTTTGCTACGGGTCGGGGCCAAGGACGGGATTTCCGAGGAAGTACTGACCGCGGAAGCCGGCATTTTCGACGTATTCAGCTTGCCACTCCTGCGCGGCGACCCCAAGACGGCCTTGGCGCGCCCCTACACCATGGTGCTGACCGAGCCGGTCGCCCGTCGGCTATTCGGCGAGGGCGACCCCATCGGACAGGTCGTCCGCTACGAAGAAAAATTTGATTGCGAGATTACCGGCATCGTCGGCCAGCCGCCCGCCAGTTCGTTGCTCCAGTTCTCGGCAGTGCTCTCTTTTGCCACAGAGTACAAGGAGAGTCCGGGAATGATGGGGGCTGGTTGGAGCGCTTCAGCCTTCACGACCTTCGTGCAGCTAACGCCCGGTGCCGACCCGGCTGCGGTAGCCGGGCGCATCCCCAGTATTGTCGAGGCGAACACGGGGATGTCAGGCGCTGATAGGGCCGAGGCGATCACCGGATCGCGCGAGACTGCCGGTTCCTACGCGCTACAACCCCTGAAATCGATCTACTTCGACACCGAGGTGTCCAGCAATATCGGCCCGAGTGGCAACCCCCTCTACTTGGCGCTGTGCGCCATCTTAGCAGCGGTGATTCTGACGATCGCCGGGGTCAACTACGTGAACTTGGCGACGGCGCGGGCCGGGCGGCGGACCCACGAGATCGGCGTGCGCAAGACCCTCGGTGCTCATCGCGGTCAACTCATTGGCCAACTCCTGAGCGAGTCAGTGCTGTTGAGTACTGTAGCGACGGTCTTAGGCCTTGCCATGGCCGAGGGGGTGATTCTGCTCCTGCCCGTGATTACGGGATTCGATTTTGAATTGTCCTTCCTGCGCTGGACCCTCCCGGCCTGCGCTGGGGCTGCAGTGTTGGCGGTAGGGGTCGGATTGGCCGCAGGTGCGTACCCAGCATGGGTGGTGGCGCGCTTTCAGCCAGCGACTGCGGTGCGCGGGGACCGCGTGGGTGGTGCGCGTCTGCGCCGGGGTTTAGTGGTGGCGCAGTTTACGGTTACGGCGGCCTTGATGACCATGACGCTGCTGATATGGCACCAAGTCGATTACATCCAGAATCTCCTCCGCGAGGAGTCCGCCTTGGGGTTTGAGCCGGAACAGGTAGTGGTGATCAGAAATAGTGCTTTGAGCATAGATCGCGCCCGAATCTTTAAGGCAGAGCTGCTTCAGGACAGCCGCATTGCCGCAGTGAGCCTCGCTGCGACAGTACCTGGTGAAGGTTCGCGGACGAGCTACAGTGTCAATCCAGAGGGCGTGGAAGATCAAGTAATGATGAGAACTTATAACGTGGATGGCGACTTCGTCGAAATCCTAGGCTTGCGCATGGCCGAGGGACGCAATTTTACCGACGAAGCGACCCACGTAACTGTCATCAACGAGACCGCGATGCGGATGTTGGGGTGGACCAAGCCGCTGGGCAAGAGGATCAAAGTCGGCGGTCAGGATCGGAGCGTCGTGGGCGTGATTGAGGATTTCCACTTCGATGGTCCGCACCGCAAGATAGAGCCACTGATCATAACGCCGGTCGCTCACTGGCCGAGCCTCATTATCGTGCGGGTGCAACCTGGGCATCTCGACGCGGCCCGCAAAATGATTGACGACAAGTGGGTTGCCGTTGAGCCCTACCGCCCCATCCAGCGCAATTCCCTCGAAGAGGTCTTCGCCGGGCTTTACTTCGAAGAGCTGTTGATGGGACGCGTCCTCTCGGTCTTCCTCGTTTTATCTCTCGTCGTCGCCTCGGTGGGACTCTTCGGCATGGCGGCGCACGCCGCCCAAGAGCGCACCAAGGAGATCGGCATCCGCAAGGTGTTCGGCGCTTCTCCCAGCGGCCTGACCGCCATGCTGCTGCGCGACTTTGCCAAGCCCGTTGCCATCGCCTTCCTCCTCAGCGTGCCGAT
>JAPPEG010000331.1 GCA_028875345.1 Gemmatimonadota bacterium | reverse complement strand
TACGACCTCATCGTCCGCATTCGGGACACCGACAAAATGCGCGACTGGAACCACGCGCCCGTCCTCGGAGAGAAGAGCTACGCCGACACCGAATTAGCGCGCTTCCAGTACTACGACGGCAAGAACCCGGACTGGCCCGAGAAAATCCTGCAGGCCGAGTATGAGAATGCCCAGACTGACTTCCAGTCGATACTAAACGAAACCCGCGATGCCCAGACTTTGATCGCCGACAACCCCTCTCCCCCCACTACAGTCTACACCAAGGGGTTGACGCAGGTGACGATGGGAGCACCGCAATCGGTGTACACGGGAGGGTTGCTACGCGCCACCGTCCGCTACTTCGATACAGACCGCACGCGGCCGGGCCTGCCACCCGATGTGGCTGCGCTCGTCGACAAACTGGGCGCTGACAGCGCCGGCCTTCAGCTCGTCAACCTGAACGCCAGCGAGACGCGCAACCTGATCGTGCAGGCCGGGGCTTTCGCCGAGCACGAATTTGTCGAACTGACGCATGAAGAGCAGACCGTCCAGGTGGAGTCGAAGTACTTCGCAGTGCAACTCCCCCCCGGCACCTCCATCCGGCTGGATGTGGGCATGCGCCGCTTTGCTCACCAGCCGACCTATGCCTTCCCCTGGCACGGAGACGCTATCCCGGTGCCGTATCAGTAGCTCCCCAGCCCCCGCTTCTCAATGCTTACACGCCACATGTCGATCTTCGTATATGCCCTTTAGAAACTTCTCTGGATTGAGTTCTTCGGGCATATAATGCCATGCCGTGCTATAGCGCGTGCGATTGCTGTGGTTATCGTAAGCACCGTGCAGGAGATTGGCGGAAAACAAAACAACCGTACCAGCGGGAATGACCACATCCACAGCCCGCGATTCATCGACCTGTGTCCAACTGCCATGCCGGCTTGGATTTCTGCGGTGCTCGACAATCTCGCCCATCCGGTGGCTGCCGGGCACCACCCGCAAACACCCATTCTCCACATCTGAATCTTCCAGATAAATCCCGCAACTGATAATGCGGTCCGTATCGGTGCCAAAATAAAAATTGTCCTGATGCCAGCCCGTTGACGTGCCGCCATTGGGCAACTTGGGAAAAAACTTGGTGCCAAACACATCGATATTTTCACCAATCAATACGGCCACGCGGTCTAAAATCGCCGGTTCGCGCGCCAGTTCCAACACGCGGGCATCGACCACGCAAACCCCCTGAACTTTGTGCAACAAACCCGCCCGAGGTTCGCCGCGCTCGTCCAACTCAAGCGACCAGTGCGGCACCTGCTCGGTCAATTTGCATCCCTCTGCGACTAGTTCATCAAACACCTGCTTGTAATAGGCCAATCGCTCGCCTTGAATCAGGGATTCAAAAACGAGATAGCCATCTTCGCGAAACTGCCGCATCTGTTCTTCAGTCAACATAAAAACCTCTCCTTCACTAACTCGCGCTCTAGCGATTTGTGATAGGCTGCAGAATCAATCGATTGGAGTGCTTTCAAGCGTCTCCAGCCAGCGATAGCCGTAGGCCGGGACATAGGGTGACTCGGTCATGCCGTCGGGAAGCATACTGAACCGCTCGACGCGCAGGCGGTAGCCGTAGTCGTGCCAGGGCTGGAAGCCCACGATTTCGCCGCGGAAGGGGGTGCCGTTGACGACCTTGCAGTACCCGGGATAGCCGTCGTCGCACTCGACCCTGTGGGGATCGATGGTTATCTCCTCTTCCGTGCCCATTGCCTCGGTTCTTGAGACGACTTCACTCAACACGTACCGGCCATCGCCATACCTGTTGGCCGCGAGGCTGTAGTGGTAGCCGGCCTCGTATTCGAAGTTAGTGATCATGTCGTCGTACGGCGCGCCGTCCACTACTAGGCAGAAGTCGTCACTCTGGGCGCATGTCACCCGCGTCGGCCCCACCGACAAGGTTGCGGGGATGGATGGTGCCGGGGTCTTCTCCAGTTGCTCCAGCAGGCGGTAGGCGTACCGGCCGGCGTCCTGCGGCGGCTCCTCCCCACCCCAGGGATCGTACTTGCCGATCCGCAGGCGATAGTGGTAGCCGGCCTCGTATTCGAAGCCTTCGATTCCATCGTAGAAGAACCCGCCGTCGACCACCATGCACGACTGCAGGCCCACGCCGTAGCACTTGGCTAGGGTGGGGC
>JAPPEG010000076.1 GCA_028875345.1 Gemmatimonadota bacterium | reverse complement strand
TGAATGCAGGCTTGGAAAAGGTCATGGGGGTGAGCGTGGTGCGTATCTGATCCCCCGTGGTTATGGAGTAGAGAGCACCACCTTTTGAATCCGTGGCGATCAACACTTGGTTGAACCAACCCTGATACCGCGAATCTTGGTAGATGGAACTGCCCAGAGGGGTCAAGGCTTCCTGACGCCAGTCGTAGATGAGCCACCCCCGGTTGACGAAATTGCCGAACGTGTCGTAGAAGTATTCGCCTTCCCGAGTCGTGTTGACGTAGCGCTCATAGCGATCTCGGGCATAGTTGGAGTATTCCCAAGTCCGGAAGCGGTAATCGTGGTAGAGTTCTTGGGGGACATACCATCGTTTCACTGTGGGATCGAGGGCGTCGAAAAACACTCCTGGTCCCAAGGGTTCAAAGGTGACCTTGCCCCCCCTCTGGTGCCCGAGGCGATTGTTGTAGTCTTGGGGGAAAGCCGTCGTGCTCAAAGCCGCGACTATCCACAGTGATATCCATACTCTAGACCATTCTCTGTAACCTGTACCTACCATCAGGTGTCCCTCCCGTTAGCAAGCGCTTCGCAGAAGCAATCCATACCCCGGTCCAGCCTTCAATAGGCCACGCCTATGAGGCCGCTCGCCTCAGCCGTGCCGCCGTCAGTGTCCAAATCAATGTTGAAAATGTAGAGGCCCGGCGGCACGGTGTTCCCTTGGCCATCGGTACCGTCCCACGTCCTAGTAAAGCGGCCACTCTGGTCGATCCCGCGATAGACTTCCCGCACCATGCTGCCGGACAAGTCGTATATTCGCAGCCCTACATTGGCCCCGCTGATGAGATCGGTTATATCAAAGTGTATCTGTGCATTATCGTTGATCTGATCCCCATTGGGGGTAAAAATTGCTGGCACGGCGTTGACGTTGATCAGCAAGTCACCCTTTTTCGCCACTTGTACCACTAGATTTCCCGGGTTGCGGATGAGGGTGGCATTGGAACTTTCTTGGCTCAGGTCAAAGACATTGCCTCCCACTACTCTTTGCGGAACTTCGTCGGGGGTTTCAGATAGGGCCAAGGAGGAAAAGGCGGTTCCAGTCCGCAGAACCACGCATTGAAAAGCCACTTCCAAGACGGTCATCTGTCCTGCTTCTATGCGGCTATTTTCTACTTTGGGGAAACTGATCTGAAAGCGATGTTCCTCGACCAAATCAATGCGAAAGTCTCCGCGCTCCACCGGCAGGTCGCTCAGGTCCGAATCCGAGAAGTCCTGTTCGAGGAGGGAGCCATCGGGTAGCGACATCCCAATCCGATCTACTGCATCTACTTTTACAGGCGTGCTGATTTCGAGGGAACTAAAGCCCTGATCGATTTCGGGCCGCATATCGGGAATGAGCGCCAAGGAAAAAGCTGTTTTTTGCCCCAACTCCGCTTGGCGCGGAGTGATCTCTCCCACGATTTCTGTGGCCAGTACCGGCCTAGAAAAATCGAAGGACAGGGACCCGATGCCTTTGGCCGAAAAGAGATCTTCACTCAAATAATCCACCTTGAACTGAAAGTAGCGCCGCGGACCGGGCGAAATGATGGGTACTCCGCCCATCCCAGCGGATACATTATCGGTGCTAGTTATACCCGCGGTCGCATAAGGCGGAGACCAAACACTCCAGTTTTCCAAGTCGTCCCGCACCGAACCTTTATTGCCCGACCTCAGCTTTTTGTACTCGGCTTGGGTCAGCGATATCTCATTCTTCCTATCGAGAGGGAGGTCTTTGTATAACAGCCGGGCCCGCTTTATGTCGAGGTCGGGCGAGTCGAGTTGGAGGACGATTTCCCTCGCTTCACTGCCTTCGTCGAACTCCTCGGCTGTCTTCCAAGGCACTTCGGCTCCATCGAGGTCGCTGCGGAGGCGATTGAACACAACGGGAGAATCGTCAAAGCCGCTCCTAGTGCTGATGGGCACTTGGGAGCGGATGGGGTCGCCTTGGCTTTCTTCCTCCCAGCGCAAATTGCCCCAAAGAGCTAAATTTTCTCCCAGATCGAATACATCCGAATGATACTCTGCCGTGGGCACGAAGCCTTCTCCGAAAACTTGGAACTCGCCTATTTCAAAACCCACTGTAGTCTGGGATTTTAGCTGGATGTAGCGCACGTACTGGGGCTCTATCTGCACATCCACCACTGGCTGATCGTTCTGCAGTACGAGCACAACGCTGGTAAATACCGGCAAGCCGGCGGCTAGTGTCTCTCGCGTGCCGTCGTTGAGAAAAAGCTCATAGGCCCTCATGTAATCGTCCTGAAAGGGAAAATCGGGGTCGAGAAAGTCTGGGGCGGCGTTCCTAGGGAAGAAGCGGATGCGACTCACGCCGAATCGCGCTCCTAGGTCGAATTGGAGGACCACGCCCAGCGCCCGGACATTCTGACCAGGGGAACTTTTCCTTTCAAAGGCCGAGCTGGCATTATTGTCTATCATCTTCAACAGATCTTTGCCCAGATCTGTGAGAACAGTGGGTGCGGTTACGGAGCCGCCTCGGTCCAGCAATTGCAAGGCGATGTTGTCGGTTTGGTCGGCCTTTTCAGGAAAAATCCATCCCTCCCGCGCAGAAAAGTCGATAATCCCTCCAGGTACGTTCTCGTTCGTCACCTCCTGGGGGCCTAAGATGATTATTGGATCTATACCACCTCCACCGTCCTGCCAAGGCCGGCCTTCCGCACCACCGAGAATGATCAATTCCTTGGTTTCCCCGATACCCACAGCCCCGTAGGCGGAGAGCAGAATCCCTATAATCAGATATGAGCGTAAATTCGAGCTAAAATCCGCTTTCATCGGAGTCCTAACCTCCAATTGGATTCATACCCCTAATAGGCGACATGTAATGGTTTTACGGCCTCGACCGTTTGGTGGTCGGCATCGACAGAGACGCGGTATAGGTACAGCCCCGGCGGCACCAGCCGCCCCGACGCATCGCGACCATCCCATATCCGCTCGTATACACCAACCCCATCCAATCCCTCATACACCTGACGAACCCGACGACCCGACAAATCCCACACCGCCACTACCACCCAGGACGGACTCGTCAACTCTACTAAGCTATACTCCAATCCCACCACATCGTTGTGCGCATCCCCGTTGGGCGTCAAAACTGCTGGTCCGGCCTCTATCTGTAACACGTTTTGATGCTCTGCCCGGGTGGCCACCCACACTCGATTGTCCTCATAGGCTGGGGTAGCATCGCCTTCCTGCACGCTCTGGGGCACCTCCAACGGTAGGGCACTGTCCCACACCCGCACCGAAAAAGCCGAGCCATAGCGCAGCACCTCTGCCTCAAAGACCACCTCGACCAAAGCACCCGAATCTTGGGCTGTCAGCCGGGGGATACTCACGACCACTCGGTGTGGCTCGGTCGCTTCCACGGCATAATCTACCGGCTCATCGCCGATGCGCACTTGGGTTACGGGACCTAGTCTCGCCACGGTGGCCACCTCCAACCGGTCAAAGCCGCCACTGTCTACTCCAATGGTGGGTCGCATCACGTAGGTAAACTGCTGTGGCTGTCCCACCTTTACTTCGACCGGCCAGACCTCGCCGACCAACTGCGTGGCCACCGGTAGGGAAGCGCGTACTTCGAGAAAGTCGACCTGTCCACCGTCGTCGTCTTGGGGCAGAAAGTCGACTTTGAGTTGGAGGTAGCGTCGCGGACTCAGCGACGCGATAGGGGTGCCACTGCTGTCGGCAAAGGCGTAGGGGGACGACCAGAACGTCCAGTTGGCTTGATCGTAGCCGATACCGGCTTTTTCGCCGATAGCTAACTTGGCGTATTCGGAACGGCTAACGGGTGTTTTTTCGTCGCCTCGTCCGGTGAAGCGCCAGAACAGGTTGGGGTCTTCGTCTTGGCCGGATCGGGATTGGATGAGGACGCGGGCTTTGGGGTCTTGTTGCCCGGCCCAGCGCAGGTCGCCCCAGGCCATGGGCTGACCAAAATCGAGAATATTGGACATATAAGTCGATTGTTCGACAAAGCCTTTGGCGTAGACTTCTATCTCGTTTACTTCCCAGTCCTCGTTGTGCTCGCCGATAGTGACTTGAACAAAACTTGCTCTATCGTGCGGAGGGATGGGGATGTCGATGATGTGCTCTCGATTGTCGCGCACCTCGACGATCCAAGGCGAGTAGGGACGGGGGTGCTGGTAAGCAGCTTGGCTGGGTTGCTCTTCGTTGAGGTGGATGCGAACGTTCTGTGCTATTCTGCTCGGGTCGGTCAATCCGGATATAATCCGAATCCGGTCGATGAGATGAAGGACCCCCAGATTGAGATTTGCTGTGCCCGGGGTGCCGAAATCGTCGGTGCAGCTAAGGAAGTAATTCCTTTCCTCGAATTCAGAGCACAGATAACGTTCCGCTAACCAGAAAGTGGTGGTGTCCCCATCCCATACCTGCCCGTTCGTTTGCTTTCTGACATGGCTTCCCCCTCTTTCCTCAATTCCGGGGGCTATATTGAAGGTAGGATCTCGTTTTAGAGCCCGAATGGCGGCGGCATCTATATCTAGTTCGATGGTCTCTCCGCCTAGGGAAGGATCGAGATCGGTCCAGCTCAACTGGATAAATTCCACCTCTTCTCTGTCTACTTCTGGGGGTGGATCCAGCGTTTCGCCACCAAAGCGGTAGATGACCAGCCCAGAGGCCTCGTCTACCGAAAAACCGACCCAAAAACAGAAAAGCCAGACCAGGGTACAAAAGAATGGAGCCATCCTCATTGACATGTACCTCGCAAATCCTGGACGCCGGTCGTACGCATCCCTCAGTATGCTACATGGACCACCCGCTGCACAAAAGTGTTATCGGCCGAGCCAGAATCCACATCCACCTTTACCCTAGCCAAGTATATCCCCGGAGGAACCGGCTCGCCCAAATGATCCTTGCCATCCCAGCGAAAAGTATAATTGCCGCGAGGATCTGGACGGCGTTCTTCTATCCGGTTGGCCTCAACCCCACTCAGGTCGTAAACGGTCAGAGTCACCGGCCTCTCAGCACCCACCCGCGCTACGCCGAAGCTGACTACTAGCTCATCATTGACGCCGTCCCCATTGGGCGTGAATACCCGCGACTCCAGACTGAAATCCTTAATAATTTCGTCCCCGCTGAGTGCTAGGACGGTGACGGTTTGGCTGCTGACCAGTTCCGTGGGATCGCCCTCATCGACTCGCTGCCAGAATCCAGGTACGGCGGAATTCTGTACCAGGGCTCTAAAGGAGGCACTGTTGCCGAATATGGTAGCGCGAAACCGGACCTGAACTAGTTCTGTTCCACGGTCAATTTTCTCGTCCAAACGCAACCTGAGGGAGTCGGCGGGCGTATCGATCAGAGTCAGATCAGCCGGTGCGTAGTTGGTGGTTTGTCCGTTGGCGAAATCATCCTTACTTCCCGTCCGGACTTCGAGCAACTCCATCTCAGTACCCGCCGTGGCTTCTAAGCTGATCTCGTCGAAACCTTGGCCTGCCGCAGTGAAATCAGGCCGGATGAAGTAAGAGAATTCCTCAGGGGTGCCCACGGTCTCAATCCGGGTGGGCCATACTTCTCCCACCAGCCGATCAGCAACTGGATCTGAGGTGTTGATGGCAATGGAGCGGAGGGTGGCACCCGCATCTGCCCTGTCTGTGAGCAATATGAGCCGAAGTTCCATATACTGCCTAGGACTGGGGGATTTGATCGCTTCCCCGGACCGAGTATGCGGCACACTCCACGTGCTCCAGTCGTCATCTGGTTTGAATGTGCTGGTGATATCGCCCTTTTTGGACTTAGGCAGCTTGTTGTAGCGCTTCTCGGTGACGACCTTGCCATTGGAATCGTGGTAGATCTTCTCTTCTATTAACTCATTACCCGTTCGGGTCTGTAGCTGGATTTGGGTCCCAGGCGGTGTGTCCGCCTCCCACTCGACGGAAATCAGGTTCTTAGGTTCGTCAAATTGAATTAAGTCCGAGGTCAGCGATACTTCTGCCACAAAGCCCTCCCCGTAGAGCATCACTTCCGTAAAAGCTATGTAGCTGAGCGAACTCAACGGGTTTTGGAACGGTGAGCGGATAAAGCGGATCTTGGAAGGCTCAATCTGAATTTCGCGAAATCGCAAGCCGCGGGAAGAGGTATGACCAAAAGCGTCCCTAGAGGTACTTTGACCCACCCGAGTCCATTTGATGCTGCCATCTGGTGCCCGGGTACCATCGGAGACATCGACGTAAAGTTCGTTGATCGGCGAGGCTCCGTCGGTGAGAAAATGCATGGTGTCGACCCAGAATAGAGCCCCTAAATCCTCGAAGTAATTGTAGTCGCGATAGCCGAAAATCGACCCATTAACCCCCGTGCTGTAGTTGCCGTCGCTAACTGCAGTCCCAATGTCCTTAACGCCGCCATTGTCCTCGATCGTCACCTGTCCTCCTCGCTCCACCACACCCATGTTGACATTGTCTCCCTCCGTCATGACCTCTATCTCGGCGATTCTGGGAATTTCCCTCCGGTAGTAGCGGATCGGGCCTTGGCGTTCGGGATCAATGCTGTCGTATTCCCCTTGTGAAATCAGAGTTTCCCGGCCAGACCGTTCTTTCCGATAGAATTCGATAGCGCCTTGCTGTTGTGTCGGCAGATTATCGTACTCCTGCTCAGTCAATTCCTCGGCCTTGGTCGAATCACTATTGATGGCAATTATTAGAATGCGCTCGAGTGGATCGCCCCTGAAGAGCAGATCCGATCCTTCGGTCGGACGGGGTTCAAATTCGAATACGCGCTGTGTCTTGTTGGGCTTTTCGGTCCGGCCGATTTCCCAGAAGTTGGGGACGTTGGTCTTGGGCTCGTCGAGATAGTAGCCCGAAACCGAGCGCGGTGGGGGTTGCCGCCAGCCCAGCACCTTGAACTGCAGGAAGGGGTCTCCCTCGCCTTCTTGGGCAAAGCGTATGACGATTTTCTGGACGACTACTATGCGGCCCAGATTCACCTCTGTCCACCAGTCCTGTAGAGGGCTTTCGGGATTGGGACCCCACATGGTCTGCAGGTCGCCATCTATCAGGTTGTTCACCGTATTGGTGCCGGAGCCTGCTATCACTCCCCCCTCGCCGGTAGTAGAAAATTGCGTCGCGTTCTGAGCTGCGTTGACCTCTTTCCGGATAAAGGAGGGCCGCACCGTATTGTCGGCCGTGGAAATATCCAGAAGACTCGAAGCCCCTTTCCACGCCTGCCAGTGAGCTGCTCGGTCAATCAGGACTTGATTGCCGCGAATGGCGTGGCCCTGTTGCGACCAGGCTTGGAGGGGAAAGATCAGCAGTGTACTGATCCACACCAAGCTGGAGATGCCCCGCCGATAAGAGATCGAGTCAACTACCATGATGGCCCTCCAGAATGTAAACTTGTCGAGTGGTTAAACAGTTTTTAGATGCTAAAACACAAAGAGGGGATATCGAAATATCCCCTCTTTGTATGCGAAAAACTGGAACTATTCTTCCAGTAGGTAGTGGGACTTAATTCTGCCCCACGAGTCGTTTTCTACAGCGGTGGGGAACAGCTCTTCATCGACTTCCAGCAGTTCCATGTCACCCATGAGGTTGGCATTGCGCCAGACATTGTGAACAGCCGGAAAATCGTAGGAGCCATCGTAGCGGTCGTCGGCCAAGTCGTAGTCCTTAGCCAAGGAGCCGACGTGGATGATATTGCCTACTTCTAGATCGACGATTGTGCTTTGCTCAGGACCATCCCAACTCCAGGTTTCCCACGGGGTCATCATGATCTCGTAGGTATAAGTACCCGGACCACCAGTCTCGCCGGTGCGGGACCAGCCCACTTGAGCGTACTCGGGGAAGGGGATCTCGCGACCAGTGGTCTCCCAGTCGGTTGCCTCGATGTATTTGAAAGCCCAGTACCCATCGATGGGCGGCACGTGAATCTGCCACAGTTGGCCCGTGGTGAAAAACAAATCCCGGCGCTCGTCTTCGGACAAATCGTTCCAATCGCCGTTAAACATATCGCCACCGCTGTGATCGGCGTCGAGTACGAAGTGCCAGTCGTCATCCCAGTTGAAGACAGTGGGATCGTCGCGGCTATTGTGGAGAAACTCATCAACCACAAAGGCAAACGAGAAAACCCGATTCATTTCCTCGTTCCAGGCCCACATGCTTCTGGCGTTGAAATCCGACAGCTCGCCGCTGTCATCTCCGCGCACAGTTTCTACGATGTGGCCTCTTTCCACCGAGATCTCGAAGATCTCTGGATCTATCATGTCCCAGTCGCTTAGATCGCCGTCGATGGCGGGCACGGCGTGAAGCGGGAACTGAAAGGCGAAGTAAACCTCGCCAGGCGGTTCGTGAGCCGAGCCGATACTAGCGCCGGCGACCACGAGTGCTAAAGCCATAAAGCAACGAATCAGTTTCATTACCTTAACCTCCTGTTAGGCATTGGATTGAAAAGCCGATTCATCTGTCTGCTCAATTTTGCATCTACAGCACTTACTTCTAGACAAGACCTCCTTTCTCCTAGCTGGTTAAACGTTCTGCGGATACTTAATCCGGTAATATACGGGCAAAAAGTCTAAGTACAAAAAAAATTTTCAACCCTCTCCCCCCAACTACTGTATTCGGCCCGCCGATGGATGATTGGGCGTCAACTCTCCCCCCTTCTGCCAGTACGCACGGGCCTGCTGACGCCGTTCCAAGCGCCACAAGGCCCGGCCTAGGTTGAAATAGGCCGGGGCAAAATCCGGGTGCAATGCTACCAGCTCTTCCCAAGTTTCCACGGCTTTTTCTAGATATCCCAAGGAAGCGTACGCGACTCCGAGTTCGTTGTACGCCTCTCGGTACGCCGGCTCCAGCGCTACGGCCTGCTCCAAAAAACGCACGGCTTGCTCCAATTGTCCCACTTGAGCATAGGTGCGTCCCATCTGGGTGTAGAGATAGCGTCCCACTTCTAGGCCGATCAATTCATCGGGCGCTGGCGCAATTTCCAAGGCCCGGTGATACGCCTCTAAGGCGTCCGCCCAACTTTTCTCGGCCCTAGCTTGGTGGCCGCGCAAGACCCAGTGCAGTGCCGCAAAGTAGGAACGGACCTCTAGCCGCACCGAAGTTCCGTTTACAGACAGCGTGTCTAGCCGGACGACAGGTCCTGTCTTTTCTACTTGTTCAAATCCCGCAATCGGCAAAAAATACCAGTCCATCTGATCGAAAATAGCCGCTTCTATCCGGCCCGGTGAAAAGATTTCCCGCCATTGGCTCGCCGCTAGGAGGGACTGGAAATCGGCCGGGATATTCTCGTCAGGGCACACCGGATGTTGATAGTGGATGATGACGACCGGGGTACTAGCGCTGTCCCGGGATGTCGGCTGCATCTTCTCCCTATCCATCTTTAGGTACAGAGGCGGCAGATCCTCTCGCTGGGCCAGTAAGGCGTACGCTTGTAGCAATGCTTCGCTGCCGTAGCTCTGCAGGTAGTGGGTCTGCCGCACCTGTACGCGCTCGGGTGTCAGCACTTGGATCTGGCCGCACTTTGAGGGCAATTGGAGCAGGCGCTGGTACTGGGGAAGGTGAGTCTGGAGCCAGACCTGAGCCTCTACGCGGGTGTCTTGCCCGCTGAGTAGGGATCTAGTGCGGAGCGAGGCGTACAGGGGCTCGGCCACTAGGATCAGGGTGACCAAGCCACCTACCAGAGGATACTTCCATCCCATCCCGACCAAACGTCCGATGAGCAGGGCCAGTAGGGGAGCAAGGGGTAGGGCATAGCGCATGAAAGTGGAGCCAGCAAGCGCGAGGACTGCGGCTAAGGGAATGATGCCGGCCAGCAAGACGAGTTCCTGCCACTGCCGCTGACGGACGCTCCAGAGCAGGGACAGAGCTACGGCCACGGCAGCTACCGCGCCCAGACCGTGGTGCAGGGTATAGCGCAGGTGGTAGAGCCAAGCCTGTTCCTCTGTGCTCGACTCGGCCAGTAGATGGGTCCGTCCCATATCGGCGAGATGGTTCCAAAACTGCCCGGCGTCGAGCCAGACAAAGGGCGTGGCTAAGGCAAAACTCAACGCAGCCCCACTGACGACCCAGATGCTGCGTCTTTGTGGCCAAGGTCGCCCCAGTAAAATCGCCGTGGCCACTGGCACTGCCACTAGGCCCGCCGGGTACTTGGTTGCTCCGGCCAAGCCAGTGAAAATACCCGCCGCTAGGAAGTCTCGCACGCGCCCCTCCTGTCGGGCCCGCACGGCCCACAACAGGGCCATCACGGCCCAGAAAACAGCCGGTGTATCCACGATGGCCAGATGGGCAAAACGCACGGCTAGCGGCATGGTCGCCAAGATCAGGGCGGCCAAGAGCCCTGCTCTGACGCCGTATAGGCGCTGTCCCAGACAGGCGACAGCACCTACTGTGGCAACGGCCAGCAGGGTGTTGACCCCGCGCACTAAGGTCAGCAAATCGCGGCCGTCCACCAATAAGTGATAGGCCACAAACTGCTCCACTGATTCGGCGCTTGTCGCCAGATAGTAGAGCAGGTACAAAAGCGAACTAAGGTAGAAGTGAAAGGTAGGGTAGTTAAAGTAATGGGGATTGAGATCGCCGCTCCAGAAACCCAGCGGCAGGACTATGAAGGCGATTTCGTCGAAGTGGGTCCAGGCTGGTGTGGGCACTGGCCAGCGCAGCGCCAGCGCCAGCAACAGGATGGCACCCGTACCCCATCTGAAGGAGCTACGCCCTGCGGTTTTCTCTGACATTTGGTGCCTTTTCCCGCCGAGGCTGGCCCAATCACCCGTCTCTTGCGGGGCGGGGGAGGATTCCGAGCTAGTCGCTGGTAAGGACGCGTTTCAGGTTGTCCTCTCGGACCTCGACCTGTGATGCGTATTTGGTCCGCAGTTCGGCCAAGAATTGCTCGAACACCTGCTGCTTCTTGATCCAGTTGACTGTGGCCCGCACTCGCTTTTTGGCTTCTGCAAAGGAGGCCCGGTGTTGCTCGCGGGACAATACCTTGAAAATGGAGTATCCCTCGCGCACTTGGAGCGGCCCGGTCAGTTCGCCCACGGGGGCTTTTCGGGCCGCTGCTACCAAGCGTCCGTATACCGCTGCGGCCGCAACCGTAAAACGCCGCCGGCCCTCCTCGTCTCGCAGCTCTGGAGAGCGTTTGGAGTACTGGCGTGCCAAGTCGTCCATGGACTCACCCTGCCGGAGGCGTTCGAGCAAGTCCTTGGCTTCCGCTTCGGTGGCGACGAGGATTTCTTGGATCTCGATCTGGTCAGGCTTCATGTAGCGGTTGGGATTTTCTTCGTATTCCCGGCGGATATCCTCTGCGGAAATGCTTACTCGCTCCTGCAACACCTGGACGCGCAACTGCACGACCAATTCCTGTTCCCGTTTCTTCGCCAGCCATTGAGTCACTTCCTCTTCTTGATCTAGGCCCTCCCGCAGGGCGGCCTCGATAAAAAGCGCATCGGGCACTAAGGTGCCTTCGGCGTACTCGACGACGGCTTCTTTGCTGCGCAAGTCCAGCGTTTTGTATTTGAGTTGACTAGCGGCATCGAGTACATCTCCGGCCGTGATTGTTCCTCCTGCATAGCGGTAGAGAACAATGGCCCGCACCTCGTCATCACCGGAAGTGGCTCCTCTGTGCATTGCCGCCGAGAAATCGTCCAACCCCCGCTGGTCCCTTTTGAGGTTGAGGGCTTCTTTGAGGCTGTCGGTCAGGGCCGCCCTCGCCTCGACGCTGCGCTCGATGAAGAGTTGACGGTAAATATTTTGGAATTGCTCGGCGTCTAGTTCGGTTTCGATTGACTCCAAGGCTTTGAAGAGGGCGAAATGACCACCTATGTCTATGGGTTGGCTCACTTCTCCTTCTTCAAGTGTGAAAAGAGGCGTGCGCAGATAGGGCGGCATATCCAGCTTGCCGACATACCGACCGGTATCTCCCCCTTGATCCATTGTTGGTTCGTGGATGGACCACTGCTCGGCCACTGCTCCGAAATCTCGTCCCGAGGCAATCTCGCGCAGTGCTGACCAAGCCTTGTCTTCACTGGTGGTGATGATTTGGGCAAAGCGGACTTTGCGCGCCAATTCCCGTTCCCGAAAATAATCGCTGACCTCCTGTCCCGAGACGCGCACCTTGATCTTTTTGATCTGGTAGAGGCCAACGAGTTTTTCCTTCCTGTACTGGGCTATCTTGGAGATGAAGACTGGCAGGCGATCTATCCCTTGCTCCTTGGCTTCCAACTGCAGCAGCTCCATATCGATGAGCGTCTGCAAGTGGTTGCGCTCCTTTTCCAAGCCTTCACTGTCGCTCTGGAGGTAATTGGGGATTTTGCCGTAGAACGCCCGCAGTTGGCCCGCAGCGATGGATCGGTCGCCCACCCGAGCCAGTTCCAGTTTCCACTGGGAGGTCGAGTCCAGAGTTGTGGAGAGATCCGTCTCCAACTGGAGGGCTTTTTCCTCCTGATTGGCACAGCCAGTCCCCCAAATGGCTAATAGTGCCACCCCGATTCTCCATCTTGTCGCGGCGGGTACAAGACGTATTATTGCCTTGAGGCTTAGGTATTTCATCATTTTCCTCCAATGCCTCTAGGGACACATATTAAACATTGGCCAGAGACGAAACTTACGACCTACAACACCCCAATAAAGCCAACTTTTTCGCTACTGTCGAGAAACAGGCACTCTCTGCCTGCGGCTTGTCTATGTTTGCAAATAATCGCCATGTCGTCGCTCTTTTCCTCTTGGCCCTGATTCTGCGCCTGGCCTATCTAGTAGAAATTCGCGATACACTCTACTTTCACACCCTGATTCTCGATGCTGAAGAGTACGATTATCTAGCTCAAGCCCTGATCGAAGGCGACTGGTGGCTCACCACTCATCGCACCTATGTTCACGGTCCGCTCTATCCCGCGCTGTTGGCCCTGCTCAAACTGGGCGGTGCCGGGCTCGTGGCCACGCGCTTGTTCCAAACCGTCCTCGGGGCTTTCTCCTGCGTCTTACTCTACGCTATTGCCCGTCGCTTTTTTCCCGCTCCGACCCCTTTGCTAACGGGCCTGATAGCAGTTGGATACTGGCCCTTTATCCTCTACAACGGCGAATTGCTGGCCACCACTCTGACCATCTTTATCGAACTGCTTTTGGTGATCCAATTGGTGCGTTGCACCGACCGGCCTAGCTATTGGTCGGCCGCTGGTGCTGGAGCGCTACTGGGCCTATTAATCGAGACGCGCAGCAATACCCTGTTACTGGTGCCGGTGGCCCTCTGGTGGCTCTATCACCGGACTCGATCCCGATTACTGGTGCCTTTCTGCGTGGGACTCTGCGCTGTTCTGGCTCCTTTTCTGATCCATAATAGCCTCGTCCAAGGCACGCCGCTCCCTTCCCAAGGGGCTTGGAGCTTCTACATGGGCAACAACCCGGCGGCTGATGGCACCCCGTATGCACGCCAGGGGATAGACTGGCAACGTCTCGAAATACTGCCCTATCAGGCAGATATGGCCACTTCGTCAGCCGACAGAGGACGGTTTTATCTGAGCGAGGGACTCAACTTCATTATCGACCAACCGCTCGCCTATCTCCAGTTGCTCTACCGCAAATTCAGACTGTTCTGGCACGCCTTTGAAATACCGGTGAGCGTTGATATCCACTTTTACGAGGCACATTCCCGGCTGAGTCACCTGAACCTTTTCGGCTTTGGAGTTATTGCGCCTCTAGCTCTAGTGGGGTTGGTGTGGAACTGGAACCGATGGCGTCAATACGGCCTGCTCTACGGCTTCGGACTATCCTACTTGGTCTCGGGCCTGCTCTTCACGGTGTGCGCTCGCTATCGACTTCCCGCGGTGCCTTTTCTGATGATTTTCGCCGCCGAAGCTCTCCGCCAAGGTGCCCTCAGTTTAAAGGGGCACCAGTGGCGGCGCAGTGCGGCCTTGGCGCTGGCTCTGGGTGCTGCTCTTGCACTAGGACACACTGGAATTGACCCCGCACAGGTGGATCATCTGCGCTCTGCTTGGCTCCAAGGGCAGGTCCACATGCGCAACCAAGCATATGACCGCGCCGAGAGGGCCTATTTGCAAGCGCTCCAAGCCGGTCCCGACGCAGATGTCTACAGCAGTCTGGGCGCGGTTTACGAAGCGGAGAGGCAGCCTCGTGAAGCTGAAACGGCTTATCGCCGAGCCCTCGCTCTGGCCTCTGATCACACCCGGGCCCGGCTCAATCTGGGCAATCTCCTCCGCGGGGAGCAGCGCTTCGATGAAGCTGAGTCCCTTTTCCTTGAGGCGCTTGTCAACGATCCCCGACCCGCCATTCAATACGAAGGCCACTACTATCTGGGCTACCTCTACTTGGACCAGCGGGACTATCTGCGGGCTTATGGCTCTTTCACTACGGCTGTAGAAGCAGAGCAACGAGCCGAAGGTTTCTACGCCTTGGCTAATGCCTGCCATCGTCTAGGACGCCAGGACGAGCAGATCCGACATTTGCGGCAGACTGTGGACATAGATCCAGAATTTGCCGCTGCTCACCGCAATCTTGGAGCCTTGTATCTGCAGCGAGGCGAGCACTCCCTTGCCGAGGAAGCACTGCTCCAAGCCCTGAAACTCGAACCTGATGTGGCTATAGCCCACTACAATCTGGGCGTACTCTATATGCGCACCGGGCGACGAGATTTGGCCCAGACTGCCTTCGAAACCGCCGAGCGGCTACGCCGGGCGGAGTAAAAGAGGGCTTAAAATTCCGGCCTAGCGGTACATGACTGCAAGGCTACCGGAAATACTGAGGCACCTTTCAATAGGCGACGTGTAGTGGTTTTACCACCTCGACCGTTTGGCGGTCAGTATCGACAGAGACGCGGTATAGGTACAGCCCCGGAGGCACCAGCCGCCCCGACGCATCGCGACCATCCCACATCCGCTCATAGATACCCACATCGTCCAATCCTTCATACACCTGACGCACCCGACGACCCGACAAGTCCCACACCGCCACCTCCACCCAGGACGGATCCGTCAACTCTACCAAGCTATACTCTAATCCCACCACATCGTTGTGCGCATCTCCGTTGGGCGTCAAGACTGCTGGTCCTTCCTCTATCTGCAACACGTCTTGATGTTCCACTTTGGTGGCCACCCACACTCGATTGTCCTCATAGGCGGGGGTAGCATCGCCTTCCTGCACGCTCTGGGGCACCTCCAACGGCTGGGCACTATCCCACACCCGCACCGAAAAAGCCGATCCATAGCGCAACACCTCTGCTTCGAAGACCACCTCGACCAAAGCTCCCGAATCCTGAGCCGTCAATCGCGGTATACTCACGACTACTCGGTGCAACTCGGCCGCTTCCACGGCATAATCTACCGGCTCATCGCCGATGCGCACTTGAGTTACGGGTCCCAGCTGTGCCGTTGTGGTTACCTCTAAACGGTCAAAGCCGCCACTGTCCACCCCAAGGGTAGGTCGCAACACATAGGTAAACTGCTGTGGCTGTCCTACTGTTGCCTCCACAGGCCAGACCTCGCCGACCAGCTGCGTGGCTACCGGTGGGGAAGCGCGCACTTCGAGAAAGTCCACCTGTCCGCCATCGTCATCTTGAGGCAAAAAATCGACCCTAAGTTGGAGATAGCGTCTTGGACTCAGCGACACTACGGGGGTGCCACTGCTGTCGGCAAAGGCGTAGGGGGACGACCAGAACGTCCAGTTTGCTTGATCGTAGCCAGTGCCGGCTTTTTCACCCACAGCTAACTTGGCGTAGTCGGTTCGGCTAACGGGTGTTTTTTCGTCGCCTCGTCCGGTGAATCGCCAGAACAGGTCGGGGTCTTCGTCTTGTCCGGATCGGGATTGGATGAGCACTTGGGCTTTAGGGTCTTGTCGTCCGGACCAGCGCAGGTCGCCCCAGGCCATGGGCTGACCAAAATCGAGAATATTGGAGATATAAGTTGCTTGTTCAGCAAAGCCTTTGGCGTAGATTTCTATCTCGTTGACTTCCCAGTCCTCGCCGTGTTCGCCGACAGTCACCTGCACGAATTCCACATCCTCGTGTGCTAGAATGGGTACATCCAGGATCTGCTCTCGGTTGTCACGCACCTCGACGATCCAAGGCGACAACGGCTCGGGAGTAAGACTAAAAGAGATGCCCACGGGTAGCTGCCCAATGTGGACGCGGAAGGTCCGCACCGTTCTGCTCGGATCGGTCAACCCGGATATAACCCGAATCCGATCAATGCGATAACGACTGCCTAAAAAAATATTAGCTGTGCCTTGGCGACCGAAGTCGTCGGTACAGGATCCTCGGCCGCGGAATTGGGCGCATATATATTTCTCTGCTAGCCAGAAGACACCTGTATCCCCATCCCACACCTCTCTATTTATATTAGGCCTTAAATGCGCCCCTCCCTTCTCTTCGATTCCAGGTGCGATGTTGAAGTCTGGATCGCGTTTCAGAGGCCAGATACTAGCGCTATCCAAGCCCACCTCAGTGGCTTTCCCACCGCGGTTGGCCTCTATATCGGTCCAGCTTAGCTGGATAAAATCCACCCCTTCGCCACTCGCTTCAGGCGGTGGCGCTAGCGCTTCACCGCCGAAACGGTAGATGACCAACCCGGAAGCTTCTCCAGTCGCGAAGCCAATCCACAGGAAGAGAGCCCAGGTCGCCGAACGGAATAGGTCGCTCATAAGATGGGCCTTGGGGGATAAGTGACCTATAGAAGAAATAATCCTACGATCACTATATTAGCTACATGTCTTCTATATATATAATATAGATACGAATATCAGCTCAGATGGCGAAAGTTGACTTTTCGCGGACGGCCAACGGCAAACGAAAAATTGTTCAATATACCACGTGCAGAAGTCTGGCTTGCTTGAACGTTTGATGGTCGGCATCGACAGAAACTCGGTATAGGTATAGCCCTGGCGGCACCAGCCGCCCCGACTCGTCGCGACCATCCCACCCCCGCTCATACGCTCCCACACCGTCCAAACCCTCATATACCTGACGCACCTGACGACCTGATAAGTCCCACACGGCCACCGCCACCCACGATCGCCCCGTCAACTCTATCAAGCGATACTCCAATCCCACCTCGTCATTGCATTCATCCCCGTTGGGCGTCAAAACCGCCGGCTTCCGGCTCATCTGCAACAGCCCTTGATGCTCCGCCTTGGTGGCCACCCACACTCGATTGTCCTCATAGATGGGGGTAGCATCGCCTTCCTGCACACTCTGAGGAACCTCCAACGGCTGGGTACTGTCCCACACCCGCACCGAAAAAGTCGAGCCATAACGCAACACTTCGGCTTGGAAGACCAGCTCGACCAAAGCGCCCGAATCCTGAGCCGTCAATCGCGGGATACTCACGACCATCCGATGTGGCTCGGTCGCTTCTACTGTATAATCTACCGGCTCATCGCCAATGCGCACTTGGGTTACGGGCCCTAGCCGCGCTGCGGTGGCGACTTCCAACCGGTCAAAGCCGCCATTATCAACTCCAATGGTTGACCGCATCACGTAGGTGAACTGCTGCGCCTGTCCCACCGCTACTTCGACCGGCCATACCTCGCCGACCAACTGTGTGGCCACCGGTGGGGAAGCACGCACTTCGAGAAAATTCACCTGTCCGCCATCGTCGTCTTGAGGCAAAAAATCGACCCTGAGTTGGAGATAGCGTCTTGGACTCAGGGACACTACAGGGGTGCCACTGCTGTCGGCAAAGGCGTAGGGAGACGACCAGAATGTCCAGTTGGCTTGATCGTAGCCGATGCCGGCTTTTTCACCTACGGTCAAGTCGGCGTATTCGGAACGGCTGACGGATGTTTTTTCATCGCCTCGTCCGGTGAAGCGCCAGAACAGGTTGGGGTCGTCGTCTTGTCCGGAGCGGGATTGGATGAGCACTTGGGCTTTGGGGTCTTGCCGTCCGGACCAGCGCAGGTCGCCCCAGGCCATCGGCTGACCAAAATCGAGGATGTTCGAGATGTAGCTGGCCTTTTTGACCAGCCCTTTGGCGTAGATTTCTATCTCGTTGACTTCCCAGTCCTCGCCGTGTTCGCCGACCGCCACCTGCACAAATTCCACATCCTCATGAGTTGGAATGGGTACATCCAAAATCTGCTCTCGATTGTCGCGCACCTCGATGACCCAAGGCGAATACGGCGGGGGATGAGCAACGAGTCTGCTATTCTTCCAAGGCAACTCTGCCGTGATGTAAATGCGGAACGTCTGCACTATTTTACTCGGATCGGTCAGGCCGGATATAATCCGCACCCGGTCGATAAGATAGAGGCTGCCTAAGTTGATATTAGCCGTGCCCTGTCGGCCAAAATCGTCTACGCAGAGAAGTTTGCTGAGTGCGCTGCACAGATAACTGGCCGCCACCCAAGCCGTACTGACATCGCCATCCCACACTTCCACATTCACATTGGGTTTGACGTGCTCTCCACCATGTTCTTCAATTCCGGGGGCGATATTGAAATTTGGATCGCGTTCAAGAGGCCGGATAGCGGCGTCTATATCCAGTTCGACGGTCTCTCCGCCTAGGGAAGGGTCGAGATCGGTCCAGCTTAGCTGGATGAATTCCACCCCTTTGCCACTCGCTTCAGTGGGTGGATCTAGTGCTTCGCCGCCGAAGCGGTAGATGACTAACCCGGAAGCTTCTCCAGTCGCGAAGCCAATCCACAGGAAGAGAGCCCAGGTCAACGAACGGAATAGGTCGCTCATAAGATGGGCCTAAGACACTTGAGAAACTGTTCAGTACACCACGTGCAGGAGCCCGGCTTGCTCGACCGTTTGATGGTCGGCCTCGACGGAGACGCGGTATAGGTACAGCCCCGGCGGTACCAGCCGCCCCGACTCGTCGCGCCCATCCCACCCCCGCTCATACGCTCCCACGCCGTCCAAACCCTCATACACCTGACGAACCCGACGACCTGACAAGTCCCACACGGCCACCGCCACCCACGATTGACCCGTCAACTCTATCAAGCGATACTCCAACCCTACTGTGTCGTTGTGTCCATCCCCATTGGGCGTTAAAACCACCGGCTTCCTGCTCATCTGCAACACCCCCTGATGCTCAGCCTTGGTGGCCACCCACACCCGATTGTCCTCATAGGTGGGAGTGGCATCGCCTTCCTGCACACTCTGAGGAACCTCCAACGGCTGGGTACTGTCCCACACCCGCACCGAAAAAGCCGAACCATAGCGCAATACCTCCGCTTGGAAAACCACCTCCACTAAAGCGCCCGAATCCTGGGCTGTCAGTCGCGGGATACTCACGACCACCCGATGTGGCTCGGTCGCTTCTACTGCATAATCTACTGGTTCATCGCCAATGCGCACTTGGGTTACGGAACCCAGCCGCGCTGCGGTGGCGACCTCCAACCGGTCAAAGCCCGCATTGTCAACTCCCAAGGTTGGGCGCAGCATATAGGTAAACTGCTGCGGCTGTCCCACCTTTACCTCGACCGGCCAAATCTCGCCCACCAACCGCGTGGCTACTGGTGGGGAAGCGCGCACTTCGAGAAAATCCATCTGTCCACTGTCTTGGTCTTGGGGGAGAATGTCAACCTTGAGTTGGAGGTAGCGTCTTGGACTCAGCGACACTACAGGGGTGCCACTGCTGTCGGCAAAGGCATAGGGGGACGACCAGAACGTCCAGTTGGCATGATCGTAGCCGATACCGGCTTTTTCGGCCCTAGCTAACTTGGCGTAGGTAGTTCGGCTGACGGGTATTTTTTCGTCGCCTCGTCCGGTGAAGCGCCAGAACAGGTTGGGTTCTTCGTCTTGTCCGGAGCGGGATTGGATGAGGACGCGGGCTTTGGGGTCTTGTCGTCCGGCCCAGCGCAGGTTGCCCCAGGCCATGGGCTGACCAAAATCGAGGATATTGGATATATAAGTCCCTTGTTCGACAAAGCCCTTGGCGTAGATTTCCACCTCGTGGACTTCCCAGTCCTCGTTGTGTTCGCCGACCGTTACCTGCACGAATTCCACTTGCTCGTGTGGTGGGATGGGGATGTCGAGGATCTGCTCTCGATTGTCGCGCACCTCGACGATCCAGGGAGCAAAGGGCGGAGGATTGAAAGTGATCCTCATGGTGGGAAGGAGCGGGGACATGAAAACGCGGAGGGAGCCCACAATTTTGCCTGGGTCGGCCAACCCGGACTTCACTCGGATCCGGTCGATTAGATAGCGACCTCCCAAAAAAATATTGGCCGTGCCTGGGGTGCCGAAATCGTCAATACAGACGAGGTTATAGGCCTCGAATTCGGCGCACAGATATCTGTCTGCCAACCAGACCGTGCTCTCGTCCCCATCCCAGACCTGTCCATTGACGTTGGGCCTGACGTGGCTTCCCCCCTTTTCTTCGACCCCTGGCGCTATATTGAAAGTAGGATCGCGTTTTTGAGCCTGAATGGCAGCGTCTATATCCAGACCGGCGGTCTCTCCGCCTAGGGAAGGATCGAGATCGGTCCAGCTCAACTGGATAAATTCCACCCCTTCGTGGTTTACTTCGGGCGGAGGCTCTAGCGCTTCACCGCCGAAACGGTAGATGACCAACCCGGAAGCTTCTCCAGTCGCGAAGCCAATCCAGAGGAAGAGAGCCCAGGTCAACGAACGGAATAGATCGCTCATAAGATGGGCCTAAGACACTCGATAAATTGCTCAGTACACCACGTGCAGGAGTTCGGCTTGCTCGACCGTTTGGTGGTCGGCCTTGACGGAGACGCGGTATAGGTAGAGTCCCGGCGGCACTAGCCGTCCTAACTCATCGCGGCCATCCCACATCCGCTCATACGTCCCTACATCGTCTCGCCCCGCATATACCTGACGCACCAGCCGCCCCGACAAATCCCACACTGCCACCTCCACCGACGCCGCTCCCGTCAGTTCCAATAAATCGTAGCCCAGTCCTACTGTGTCGTTGCGCCCGTCCCCATTGGGCGTCAAGATTGCTGACGACGCCCGCACCTGTAACACCGCCTGCTCTCGGGCTGTTGTGGCTACCCACACCCGATTGC
>JAPPEG010000181.1 GCA_028875345.1 Gemmatimonadota bacterium | reverse complement strand
TCTTCTCCTTTATGGGCACTTGGCAGTCCTTTACGTGGCCGCTGATCGTCACCCATTCCGAACACATGCGAGTCTTGCCGGTGGCCCTGCGCTACTTCGATTCGTCGCAGGGAACCAACTACTCTCTGTTGATGACCGGAAGCGTCCTGATGATGCTTCCAATGATCGTGCTCTTTGTTTTCGGCCAGCGGTTCTTCGTGCGCGGCATCCAACTCGGCGCGCTCAAAGGCTGACCAGCGTCAAAGTTCTGCTTCGGGAATCTGCTCCCAGTCCAGCTCGTCCTCGTCGATATCCCAATCGTCGCTCCGCACCGCTGGCCGGTTGCAATAGGTGTGAAATTGGCAGCGCTGGCACTCGCCTTTGTCGTCGGTCTTGGCGAACGCATCCGCGTCTGGTAGGGCCTCAATGTCGGCAATCGCCTCTGACAAAAGCGCCCGCGTCTGCTCGTGCTCGACAGCCGAATAGGCAATCGGCTGCAAAGCCTGCGGGTACTGCGCGTGCCAATAGACCAACACCACGTCGTCGGGCGCGAGTGCACGGCCCTCGTTCAAGACCGCGCCAGCCTCGACCAAGACAAAGCGATAGACCAGCGTTTGCCAGCTTTGGGCATAGGCGGCTTGCTCTGGCTTTTTGCGACCGGTCTTCCAGTCGAATATCCAAGCGCGGCCATCGTCGGCCAGTACCACGCGGTCGAACTTGGCGACGAGACGCCGACCGGCTAGGGGCACGGAGAGCATGGTTTCCCCGAACACCACCCCCTCGGGCACAACCGGCGGCTGCTCGCACCAATTGCGCCACCAAGCGGCCAACAGCGGATCGCGGCTCCGCTGCACCGCGTCTTCCACATCCATGCCCAAGCTCTCCTGCAACACCAACTGGTGGAACGCCCGCCCACGGTCGGCTGCGGCCTCCCATTCGTCGAGTTGGTCGGTCAGCGGCGCTGGCCACGCCAATCGCTCGACATAGCGCAACAAGAACTGCCGCCGACAGCGCTCAAAGGTCGTCAAACTGCTCTGGCTGTAATTGAATCCTTGCGGTATCATCAGCTCTGCTGCGCGCAATAGAGTTGCAACTGGTGGAACACCTCGGCCATAGGCGCGGGCTGCATCCGCGTAGCGCGCGGAATCTGGCGACTCCAGCTCAGGACCAAATAGCGCCGCGCACGGGTGATCGCCACGTAGAGCAGCCGCAGCCGCTCGGCGATCACCTCGGCGTGGGAGCGATCGGTGGCCGATAGCCGGCTCGACCCGATTTCGCCGAGCAGGTCCAACAGCTCGGCCTTTGCATCCTCGCAGGGATCGCCGCCTAAGAATTCGTACTCGCCCAAAAACCGCGCGTCAAGGTCGTGGGGAAACCAATCGCCATCAACCCCCATGACATAGACTAGATCCCACTCCATCCCCTTGGCCTTGTGCATGGTCGTCAGAAAAATCCGCCCAGGCTGAGGTCCCAATGCGTCCTCGGCCTCGGCGAGCGCGCCCGCCCGTCCCTGCACGGCCTCGCTCAGCTCGCGCACCAACTCGGGCAATTGCCAGTCTGTGTTTTGGTCGGCGCGAATGCGCACATAGACCGCCAGTTGCTGCGCCCGCGCCATATCTACTTCCTCTACTAGCAAATCTTGGGCGACCGTCATCAAAAGCTGATCCACCGGCAGCGCGACTGCCCGTAGCCAGCGCCGCAGATAACCACACAGGAGGTCAATAGCTTCCAAATCCTGCGGCTCGATGTGATCCACTGGGGGTAAAGCCGCTTCCATGCGCTGACCGGCTTCTGGATAGAGCAGTGCTTCGGGCCGATAGCAACTGCGCAACAACATGGCCACAGCCTCCTCGTTCCCCGGCCCACTCGGCCCGGGCCAAAAGCCGACCAAGGCGCGATAGGATCTCTCTAACTGATTGCGCCCCAAAGGATTTGCAAGAAAATCCAACACTGTGCATAGAGCCTCGCCCACCCGCCGTGCCGAGCGCGGGCTTTGCAGTACCTCGTCGAAGTCCGCTCCGGCTTGGCGCAAGCGCTCGGCCATGTCGTAGCCAATGCGGTTAGTCGGCACCAACACCGCTACCGTCAAGCTCGGATTGCCCTCGGCAAAGCCCTTGGCCCGGCGCGCGATGCTATCGAATTCATCGTGGCGGTTATTGTACTCTCGGAACCATATGATGCTGTCTGCGTCCGAGGGGTTTTGCTGGGGATCGCCGCAGTCGGTGGGCTGCATCTGCTGGAGCCGGAAAGCGCGCTGGCGCACCTCGACCAGCGGGTGTTCGACTGCGGCCCACTCGACCAAAAAGTTGGCCAAATCCATGATTTTGAGAGCGCAGCGGCCAGAAATCGTCATCTCTGCAACCGCGACGTCTGCGCGATCCAAGAAGTTGCGCAAATAGCGCGGGTCAGCCGCGGTGAAGGTGCTCATAATCGCCTGATTGGGGTCGCCGACCCGAATCCAATTGCCGCCCGGACCCGCCAACAGCGCGATCAGATCCTCCTGCAAGGGGACGCTGTCCTGCGCCTCATCCTCCAAGACAAAGGGCCAACGTCGCCGGTAGCGGCTGCACAAATCCGGGTATTGCTGCAACATCTCTACGGCCATCCACACCAAGTCGTCGAAGTCGAGGCCGCCAATGGTCTCGACTTGCTGCTGGTAGAGCCGGTAGATTTCCGCGCCGATCCGCAAAAACTGGTTGTCGTCCTCCCGACCGCCAATCCGAGCCAAGAGGTCCTCAGCCCGCAAGCGGCGGTTCTTGGCCGTGGTGATGATCGTGCGGGCGACTTTCCGCGCAATGCCGCGCCACTCCTGCTCCCACTGCTGATCTACATACTCCCCAGGCCCCAACCGGCCCCAGACCCCTTTGTTGTCGTCGTTCCAAGTTCGCACCGCCTTGTCGAGCAAGCTCTCGCTGGCGCGCTCGTCGAGAACCGTGAACTCGGCCACAGCCCCCACCAACCCAGGATTGGCTTGGACGATGCCGTAGGCCAAGCTGTGCAGGGTCCGCACGTCGTAGCCGACAGGTAGCCTGTCCATCTCTTGCAAGCGTTGGCCGATCCGAGCGCGGACATTATCCACTGCCGCATTCTGGTAAGTCACGATCAGCACCTGCCCCCCCTCGGCGCGCCTCTCGGCGATCAGCCGAGTCGCCAAGGCGACAATCGCCTCGGTCTTGCCGCTGCCGGGTACGGCCGACACGCCTAGCAGACCGCCTTGGTAAGCCACGATCTCGCGCTGTCCCGCGCGCGGCTCAAACCTTCGGCTGAGCGACTCGACTGAGCTCGCCGAAGTCTCAGGTCGAAGCCTCACCCGCGATCCTCCTGTAGTACCTGCTGCACCGCCATCATCAGCGGCCCATCCTGCGCCGAGCCGTGGCCTTCCGACTCGCTGGCGCAGAGGTAAATCCCATCGCGGCAGCGCAAACACAGGCCCCTCACCAAGCGATAGAGGTTTCGGTTGCGGATTGAGTAATCCACCGCGTCGGTCCAGCGGTCTTCCGAGTTCCAGCGTCGGGTCAGCACGTAGTGGTTGGTCAAGGGCTGATGTAGCGGTTCCCACCAGTTGGCCGAGCCAATGTCCAGCCAGAACTGGTAGCGCGCCACGTGGCCGGAGAGCAAATAGGTATAGACCGGCGCGACGAGGGCAATGGACTCAGGGGCCTCGTCGAGATCGACATCGGTCAGGTATTGGGCGGCGACGACCCCGGACCCTATCATCTCGACGTAGCGCTGGCCAACTGCCGCGCCCGCTAGCGCCATCGCTGGAGCCACCTCGCGGAACGAGGTAGCCGAGGCAATCAGTTTGCTGTACACCTCGGCGTCTTCAGGCTCCAGCGCGGCGCGCGACAGCACCTCCCCGAAGAGCCGGCGCAAAAAATGGTCCCAAGAGTCGGCCGCGCCGCTGCGATACGCTTCGATCCAAGTGCGCAGTACTTCATAGCGAGCGAGCGCAGCCCGGCCTAACCGCTCTTCCATAGTAGCATTCAACTCGCTTGCAGATTTGAGTTGCCCCGAACGCGGATCGTATAAGTGCCGCGCCATCAACTCGGCCCGCAGCCGGTCGAGGGGCTTGAGCGCCCGCTCCAACGCCCCGGACAAATCGAAGAGCGAGAGCCGCTGTCCCCAATCGGGATGAGCGAGAATGGCCAGCGCCAGACAGGCTCGCACCACCGGCTCTTCGCGCAGCGTCTCGTAGCGCCGCACGATCGCAAAGGGAATGCCGACGGCGCGAAAAGTCTCGGACAAGAGGAAGCGCAACACCCCGTCGGCGTGTGGAGCCACGACTGCGATTTCTCCCGGGGCCACGCCCTCGGCGATCTTCTGGACGATCCGCTGGGCCACGGCCTCGATCATCTGCCCCCGATAGTGGGTCTGCACCACATCCGCCACCGCCAGCCGCGGCGATCCTCCTGAGGCTCCGTCGGTCACCTGCCCCAACTTCGCACCAATGCGGTCGGCAAAGGCCACCATATCCCGGCTAGCACATGCCTCCGGAACTACGACGATCGTCTCCTTGCACTGCTGCTGTAGCTCGGTGGCACCGGGCGCATCGACGCCCAAAAAAATGCGGAAGCCAGCTTGCGCGTCCCCGCCCAACAGGGCCGAGTCACATCGCGGCAAGAGTCGCCTCACCAGATCGCCGGCCACCGGCACCAGTTCCTCGGCCGAGTCAACCAAGAGGTGGCGGTAGCGCTCGGTGAAGTAGCGCCAGAACTCTTCCTGCGCGATCAGGTGGCGATTGCAGACCTCAAAGACCAGCGATGCGTCGAGCAACCCGTGCCGCAGACAGTGGCTGCGGTAGCGATCGATGCACGTCTGCACCTGTTCGTACACGCGCAACCGCTGCTCTTCCCCAGCCCAAGCACGACTCAGGCGCGGTGCCACCTCCGCGAGCGCAAAATCCGCTACAGCCGCCTTGTTCAAATTGTCGAGCAATTGGGAGAGAATGCGCTGGGGCCGCAGGTATAGCCCCTCGAAATAGCCCTCGGCAAGTAGTGGCTCCACCACCTGCCCCATCAGGTATTGGGCGGCCTCGTAGTTGAGGAAAACCGGCGGTCGCGCTGGGGCCGCAAAGCCGACCTTGCCAGCCACCAACGGCCAAAACAGCCGCACCAATCGACTCGCTAGCCCGTAGTACGTCTGTAGATCAACGCTGCTGTACGGGCCCAAGTCGAGTCGATCAACTGCTTGGCGAAAGCGCCGCGCGGTCGCCCGGTCGGGCAACAGCACCAAAATTGCGTACCCAGGCACCCCGGCTGCGAGCAAAACCCGCAGTCGCTCAATCAGGGCCTGCCGCTGCCCCGCCACGAGCGGCCCGGCGAGAAAGCACGAATGCTGCTCGAATAGGGGGGCGTGCACCGCCCTAGGGAATGCTGGAACCATGATTTTCGCGCGGCACTCAGCCGGGAGGTGAATCGCCAGTAAAAATATCGACGATCTCGGCTGCATCAGCGGCTTGCTGCAAGCGTTGGCGCACTTTCTCTTGCTGCAAGCGCTGCGACAGGGCCGCCAGCAGCGCCATGTGCTGTTTTTGGTGTTTGAGGGGCGTGACCAACAGCGCGATGATGTGGACGAGTTGACCATCGGGCGCGCTAAAGTCAATACCGGCCTGCGAGATGCCGATGGCCAAGAGCTGGCGCTGGATTCCATCCTCGTGTGCATGGGGCACGGCCACGCCCTTGCCAATGCCGGTGGAGGCCTGTTGCTCGCGCCGAATCAAGGCCGCAATCAAGCGCTTTTGGTCGGGCACGACCTCGTCTTGCAACAGCACGGTGGCCAATTCGCGAATGGCGTCGAAATTGCGCTGCACCGCGAGGTTTAGGACAACCTTATTCGGATCGAGTATGCGTTTTAATTTTTCCATAGCGACCCTCAGCGGCGTAAAAGGGGAAGCGACCGTAACTTTATTTAATACTCTATCAAGGCACCCGCAGCAACTCCCCTGCTTTTTTCCGCCAGCGCCGCGCCTCGTCATAGCGCCCCTGTTCTTGCTCAATGCGCGCCATCAAGCGATAGGGCGTAGGCTGCCAAGGGTCGATGGCCGCCGCGTCTGCCGCATGACTCATAGCGCGATCCAACTCGCCGATTTCAAACAACTTAAGTGCCACATTAAAGCGCGTGGTACGCGAGTCGAACGCGGTGGCCGCGGCCTGCTCGTACGCGGCCATCGCCCCAGCTCGATCCCCAGTCCATAGGCGCTCCTCGCCGGCCATAAAATAATAATTGCTCTGGATCTTTCGCACCCACGGATCGCGGAAAAAGTCCGAGATCAACGCATTGCCCATCTCGATCTGCGGAGCGGTCTCCGTGCTGTCGTCGGGTGCCTGCAGACGATAGACCAAGCCCGCAGGCACAAACACCCATCCCGAAATCGGCGAGCGGCGCGGGACCAAATAAAAAAGGGGCCGCTCGCCCCGAGCCAATGCGGCCTCGCGCCGCCAGCGCAGTTGTTCCCGCCTGAGCGGCGGCAGCGCGTATTCGCTCCAGACGAGTATATCCGTCCCCCGCCCCATGCGGTTGTATAGGGTCACATCCGGGCGCAAGCCTTCTATGCGCAACAGGTAGTCGAGCACAAAGGCCGCATCGTCCCCCTCGGTAATCAGGATCGCGCCCTCGGGTAAGTCGGCGAGAATGTCGCGGCCATAGCGATCGGCAACCCAATTCTCGCTGCGAGCGGATTCCTCGTAGTGCGCGGTTAGCACCAAGGCGACGACGAGCGCGGCGAGCGGCACCGCGACGAGCGGCCGCACCCGGCTAGCCAACGCATCCAATCCCATGCCCAACCACACCGCCAACCCCACTATGCTGAGCAAGTAAAACACTGGCAAGCCATTAGGATCGCGGTGGTAGTTGAGCGCGGCGATCAAATTGCAGGCGATCGCCCCTCCAACCAAGACCAATACACTGCGATCGCGCCGCCAAGTCACCCACCCACCCCAAGCAATCAATGGCACTAGCGCGAGATGAAACTCGCCCGCTGCCTGCTCTAGCCAGCGCTGGGCATTGAGCAACATGCCCTCTAAGGGCAATGAAAAAAACGACGAGCGATACAGAGCACCGCTCAAGTGCTGCCACAGGGCCGCTAAGTCGCCGAGCGGCCCCCAGTGAAACCCCGCGCCCCGGCCATTGCGCAGCGGCAGGTACGCCACCAAGCTGTACCCCCCCAGCGCAGCGAGCATCCCCTGTGCCAGCAACAAGGGCCGACGCCACAGCGCGGGCCAGCGCCAAGTCAAGACCGCGACCACGCCCGGCCAAATGAGCACCTGCATCAAGTGAGCCGTCAGCCCCAAGCCCATGAGCCAGCCCAAGAGGAGTACTTGGCGTGGCTCCTTGCGCTCACATGCTCTAAGGGTTTGAGCCAGAACCAAGACCACCAGCAACAAGGCCAAGCCATAGACTTCGGCGATGACAGCCTGAGACCAAAAGGTGCGCGAGAACGCCAAGGCCAAGGCCGCGGCCAAGGCCACCACCGGCCGCACCCCGCGCCCGTAGAGTACGGCCGCCAAGGTCCCACAACAGGCCGCGGCAAACAGGGCCGACGCGATATTGATCGCCATAGCCGGACTAACCCACGGCAGCACCAGCGCAATTAAGCGGCTGCTGAGGCAGAACAGAGGATACCCAGTCGGATGCGCCGTCCCCAACTTGTAGGCCGCGCCGATCAACTCACCACTTCCCTCCACGTACACAGTCGGGCACAGCGTCATCCCATATACTACAAGTGCAGCAATCCCTGCGACCAGCCCGACAATCCCGGCCCTCACGACCCCACCCCCAACCGCAAGCGTTCAAGCCACTCGCTCCACAAAGGCCCCTGCGTAGCTATTGCATGAATCACGACGACCAAGACTCCCAACACGGCCCGGACCCTCCACTGCGCTCCGGCATCCGCCGGCATATTCTGCACTGACGGCAAGATCAGCCGCCGGCCACCCCAAGCCAGCCCCAACCAGAGTGCAACCGCAGCCACACTGACCAGCAAGCCATAGCGGAAACTATCCGGCTCGTACGAAAAGACGACCTCTTCCGCCCCGGTCGGGACCACTACGGCGCGGAACACGTGATTGGCGCGGAGGATCGGGCTCTCAACCCCATCGACAAAGGCCCGCCACCCCGGATAATACGTATCGCTCAAGACCAAAATTCCCCCGGCCGAGTCGGCAAGGGCCACGGCGACTTCCTCGTCCTCGTAGCGGACGATCTCCGCCGCACCGCCCGGTCCAATCGAGACGACCGGCGCTTCCTCCAATACTACTTCGCGCCGCATGGGAAACCCGCGAGCCATGTAACTCAGTCCGGCTCGCGGGCTGGTGGCGAGGTGGAATTGGCCCACTACATACGCGCGTGGCAAGGCCGTGGGCAGTCGCTGCACCTCGAAGCCCCCGTCGCGACTGTAGCGCACTGCGTATTCCACGCCGGCCAAAGCGGCAAACGACGGATAGCCGCGGGCAAATTCCCCGTGGCGATACAGGTGCAGTGGACTCCACCCCGGCAGCGCGTTGGCCAACCCGTATAGCGCCCCCGAATACATTCGCAAGGTCTCGTTATAACGCCGATAGGATTCCAAGTCGTAGGCCCATCCCCCGTGCCAATCAAATGGTGAATTCCGCTCGTTGACCAAGCTGACGATTCGCGGCGGCACAGTAGCCGTGTGGTCGGCCAAAATCTCGTGGGCCGTCGCCGGGGTTTCGGTGTACGCAGCCGGTTCTATAGTGCCGTTAAAATCCGCGCCAAAGCTGTACAGCTCGGCAAAAATGACCACGGGCGCAGCCCACGCTGCGGCTCGCCGCGCGCGCCGACCGAGCAGCCACGCGCCGATTATCAACGCCCCAATGAGCCGCAGGCCGTCGCCGCGTAAGTGGTGGATATAGCGCGTTGGTTCTGAACCATCACCAAAGAGTGCGACCCCGCTGACCCATAGCAGGCCCGCACTAGCTGCACCGAGGACCGCGGCCAACAACCAGCCATTCGCAGGCCGAGACCGCTCGCGGCGCAACACTTGGTCGAGGCCGAGGCCACAGAGCACGGATACCCCCACGGCAAACCACAACAAAAAACGCGTCGGGATGCGGAACAGGCTAAACCCCGGGATCTGATAAAAAAAGGAAAAGATGGCCGTGTATTTACCCAATGCGAGCACCAACCCAGCAAGGGCAAGCACGGCAAAAAAACCGACCTGACCATCCCGCCGCTCGCGCAGGGCTGACCAAGCCAAAAACAGGGGTACCACGCCGACGTAGGCGCAGAGTTGGATGAAGAACCCTATCTCTCGGCTCCCGTACGTGCCGTGCGCCGAATTGCCGAAGAAGTTGGGCCACAACAAAGTAGCCAGCCGCTCGGGCGGCAGCGACATCGCCACAAAACTGGCCCACGACAGACCGGCTCCGCGATTGGACAACTGCACTAATTCGGCGGTAGGTCCTAGCTGGACAGCAGCTAGAGCAGCCCCCAACACGAATGCGCCGACCAGCGCCGACCAAGTGATCCATCCCGCGCCCTGAACCCAACTCCGATAGACCCAATAGCCCGCGACCGCAACGCCCCCGTACAGGGCAGCTTGGGGGTGGCCAGCCAGCAGTTGTAACCCAATCACCAACGCGAAGAGCAGCACGTAAAAAAAGCGCCCTCGCTTCAGGATGCGATCGACGAGCCAAAACAGTAGTGGCAACCAAGCACATACAGCGATAAAGTTGGGCGACATAGCCCGCACGACCATGTACCCGCTCAGGGCATAGCAAAGCCCAGCGCACAGCGCGGCCGGCCGCACCGCACCAAAAGCGCGAACCAGCGCGTACATGCCCGCGCCCGCCAACCACAGATGCAAGACAATGTTCCAGTTGAGCGCAGCCCAAGTGGGCAGAAGCAAGGCCAAAATCACATTGGGTGGATACAGCGGCCCGGCTTGGCCTTCGGCAAACAAGGGGAAACCGCAGTTGATGGCCGCATTCCACAGCGGCAATTGGCCTTCGTGGAGGGCGCGGGCGAAAAAGTCGCGGAACGGGTGGTTTTGCACCATCACGTCCTGCACGAAAAACGCCCCTCCCAGCGTAGCGGCCGGCCAGAAGAAAACTACGACCGCCGCCCCGAGCAGCCCCATAGCACCTAAGTCCTTGCGCCACTCCACGGGTTAGGGCTTCCTCAGATGCGTGCAGAGCTGCTCGGCTGCCAAGGCGTGGCCAGCCTCATTCCAGTGGCTATCGCGCCAATACAGGGTTTGGGTTTGGGCCTTTTCCCTGAACTCGTCGAGCAAGTCGATCAACTTGAATCCGTACTCCTCGGCAAAACCAGCTAACTTGGCATTGGGCTTGCTCAGGTCAAACTCGCCGATCAGGCCGTACAGCTCGCGCTTGGCGCGCCAGTTGTCCTCTTCCACCTGGACGATTGACGGCACGTACACGACGGTCAAGCGTGCACCGTGTCGCTCGACGCTGTGCTTGAAGGCCGAGAGAATGCGGCCCGTCAGCTCCCAAGCTGGAGCAAAGCGCGCCTCCGCGCCGTACAGGCCCGCGTAAAAATCCTGTTGCTGCCCGCGCGGCACCTCCGGCTGCCACGCCTTTTGCACCAGCCGGTACAAGTGCCAGTGCTGCGAAAAGTAGCGTTCCAATCGCACCGCAAGGGGCAACGCGTCTGCGGGCTGTCGCCAAAAGCTCGACTCCTTCACCGGGACGCCCGCGAGCGCGAGCTGCCCGTTGCTCCGCACCCGGAAGTAAGGCTTAAAGCCCCGCTCGGCGCCAATGCCCCGGCGCGAAGCATTGTTCCACAGGTCGTTGCCGTAAAAAAAGAGCACCACCTCATCAGCCTTAAATCGCGGTCCTTGTTGTTCAAAAAACAACAAGGCTTGGTCGGTGCCGTAGCCAGCCACCCCGAAGTTAGCTGCCTCCACCGCAGCTCCCTCTCGCCGGAGACAGGCTTCGAGTTGACGGCTGACCGCGGCCTCTATGGGGACGCCCCACCCCTCGACAAACGAGTCGCCAAATAGAGCCACGCGGCGGACGCCTGCGGCCTTTGCATCCGCAAACTCGCGGTCGCGCAAGCCAATGCTGTTGATCCGCATTTCCACGTCGAATTCCGGAGTGATCAAGCGGCCGACGCGGTCCGGGATGTGGCTCCAACCCAACTCAGGATCGTAGCGCCAGACGGGGGGCCGGCGGAAGAGCTGGGGGTGCAAGAAGCTCAACGCCAACTCGCACAGCGCGATCCCGATGGCCAAGCTGGCTAGTGCGAGGGCTATCTTGGGCGCGTAGCGCATTATCTGTTTCGTCCATTCGATTTCACTGCGACCTCTGAAAATCCACACAATACTGATTTGCTGTCAAACCGCGACACCTTTGGCCGGGATCCTGTGCCTTATCTATATTGCACCGGCACATGACGAGATGCTCACAAACTTTGGAGGCAACTTGATACATACGTCATTTTGACGTATGATTTGGAGATGGAAAGAGTCCTATTTGACAAGGTGAGAAAAAATCTGAATCGGTTGCCTATCCATATTGTAAGAAACCTCCAACGATGGGCACTTCAGGTAGAATCTCTAGGTATTCAGGAAGTTAGAAAAATCCCGGGCTATCACGATGAACCACTCCGAGGTGACCGAAGCGGGCAAAGATCCATCAGGCTATCCAAATCCTATCGCGCTTTCTATATCGAAATAGAAGGCGATGAAGTTAATTCTATTCAAGTTGAGGAGATCAATAAACATGATTACTAAAGGACAATATGGGATTGCTAATTTGGAGAGAGACTTTGGATGTCTGACATTTGGAAATGCTCTGGCAAGCTATCGAATAGGAGAAGAAAAAAGCCAGAGAGAGTTTGCTATTTTTTTGGGTATTTCACCTCAAAGCCTTTGTGATATTGAAAAAGAAAGAAGAATTCCAAGTCCCAGTAGGGCAGCTAAAATTGCCAGAAAACTTGGCGAACCAGAAAGTTTTTGGGTTCAGCTTGCATTACAAGATATGCTGCGAAAAGAAAATTTGAACCTTATTGTTTCCATCGGTTGATGAAAAATGCCGTACTGTGTAGCGAAGTACCCCTACCCTAACTCATGCGCCACATTCTAGTTACAGGCGGTGCCGGCTTTATCGGCTCGCACACCGTAGATCGCCTCGTCGCTGCGGGCTATCGCGTCCGCATCCTCGACTCCCTACAGGAGCGGGTCCACCCCGAAGGATGGCCCACCTATCTGCCCACAGGCGTGGAAAAGATGCGCGGCGACGTGCGCCAACGCGCCGACTGGTTGGCCGCGCTCGACGGCATCGACGGCGTCATTCACTTAGCCGCCTACCAAGACTACATGCCCGATTTCTCCACCTTCCACCACGTCAACACCGTCGGTGCCACCCTGCTCTACGAGCTGATCGTCGCCGAGAAACTGCCCGTGCGGAAAGTCGTCCTAGCCTCGTCGCAAGCCGTCTATGGCGAGGGCAAGTACCGCTGTGGCGAGCACGGCGTCGTCTATCCCGACGCCCGTCCCGATGCACAGTTAGCCAGAGCCGAGTGGGAGGTCCGCTGCCCTCACTGCGCTTCCGAACTCGAACATCTGCCGATCACCGAAGACACCGTCAACCCTCACACCCCCTATGGCATCTCCAAATACTCGGCTGAACTGACCTCCTTCAGCCTCGGCCGCAAATACGACATTCCCACGGTCAACATGCGCTACTCCATCGTCCAAGGGCCGCGCAACTCCTTTTTCAATGCCTACTCGGGTATCGGCCGCATTTTTGCCCTCCGCGTCCTGCACGGCCAGCCTCCTGTCTGCTACGAGGACGGCCAATCGCTGCGCGACTACGTCTATGTCGGCGATGTGGCCCACGCCAATGTACTCTGTCTCGAAGACGAGCGAGCCAATTTCCGCTCCTTCAATGTCGCTGGACAGCGCGGCACCACCGTCCTCGAATACGCCCAGCTAGTAACGCGCATCGCCGGGCGGTCCATCGAACCACTTGTCAGCGGCGAATACCGCTTTGGCGACACCCGCCACACCGTCTCCTCCGGCGCGGCCCTGCAAGACCTCGGCTGGCAGCCCAAGGTCCCGCTTGAACAGACTATTGGCGAATACATCGAGTGGATCAAAGGGCAGCCCAACCTCGCGGACTTCTACGCATCGGCCCAAGCGAATATGCGAGCCGCCAACGTCCTCCGCAGGGCTAGCGCGTGAAGGCGATGATCCTAGCCGCCGGGCGCGGCACGCGCCTGCGCCCGCTCACTGACGCGATCCCCAAGGCAATGGTCCCCTTTGCCGGCAAACCCCTGCTCGAATACACCGTGCGCCTGTTGGCGCGGCACGGATTCGACAACCTCGTCATCAACCTCCACCACTTGCCCCAAGTCATCGCCGACTATTTTGGCGATGGTCGGGCCTGGGGCGTGTCGATCACCTATTCGCTGGAGGACGACCTACTCGGCACCGCTGGCGCTGTGCGGCAAGTTGCCGACTTTTTCGACGGCCCTTTTTTAGTGTACTACGGAGACAACCTGACCAACTTCGACTTAGGCGACTTGTGGCAAACCCACCAACGCGAGGGCAAAATCGCCAGCATCGGACTCTTGTGGATGGACGATCCGACCACGCGGGGCATCGTCGGTCTCGACGCGCACCACCGCATTGAGCGCTTCGTCGAAAAACCGCGGCCCGACCAAGTATTCGACAACTATTGGGTCAACGCCGGGATCTACGCCCTCCAACCCGAAATCCTCGACCGCATCCCACCCAACACCTCCTGCGACTTCAGCGAAGTCTTCGGCGACTTGCTCGCCGCCGGCCGGCCCCTACTCGGGCATCCCCTGAGCGGTCAGCTCCTTTCGACCGATACGCCGGAGCGCTACCGCCACGCCTGTCAGTGCGTGGACTCGGGCGCTTTTGCCCTTCCTTGAAACGAGGCTAGTTTGATCATCACCAGAGCGCCTCTGCGCATTCCGCTCGGCGGCGGCGGCACCGACCTAGCCTCCTATTACGCCCACTACGGAGGCTTTGTGCTCAGTGCTGGCATCGACAAATACGTCTATATCCAGCTCAACGACCTCAAGGTGGAAGACTTCATTCGCGTCAAATACTCGCAGACCGAAAAGGTCGAGGCACCCGACCAGATCCAACACCCCCTGCTGCGCGAAGCCTTGACCTACGCTGGGATCGAAGGAGGCATCGAAATCAGCGCAATGTCCGATGTCCCCGGACGCACGGGTTTGGGATCGTCAGGCGCGTTCACCGTAGCACTGTTGGCCGCGCTCCACGCCTATAAGCGCGAACAGTCCTCGCCCCAAGAGTTGGCGGAGGAAGCCCACTATATTGAAACGGTGCGGGCCGCTCAGCCAGCGGGCAAACACGACCACTACTTGGGCACCTTCGGCGGCCTAACCTGCCTCGACATCGATACCAGCGGACACGTCGCAGTCACGCCACTAGCAATCTCCCCACCCACTGCCGAAGTCCTAGCCGCCAACATGCTGGTCTTTTTCACCGGCATCCGGCGCGAGAGTTCGGACATCCTCTCCCAGCAGAATCAAGACACCCAACAAGGCGACGATCGAGTCATAGACAGCCTACATCAGACCAAGCAGATCGGCTACCAGATCAAGGAGGCGCTCGAACGGGATGCGCTGGACCGCTTCGGCGAATTGCTCCACGAACACTGGCTGGCCAAAAAGCAGCGGGCACAGCAGATATCCAATGCGGATATCGACCACTGGTACGCGGCCGGCCGCGACGCCGGTGCCCTCGGCGGCAAGCTGCTAGGGGCTGGCGGCGGTGGTTTCCTCATGTTCTATTGCCCGGCTGAACACCACGCCAAGCTGCGCATAAGCATGGCCCAAGAGGGCCTGAGCGAGATGCGCTGCCAATTTGCCACCGGGGGCGTCGAGGTCCTCGTCCACACCTAATGCGCTCCCTCGACCTAGGCGACGCAGAAGCCATACACCTGCCCGGCGGCGACTTTCGCCTCGACGGAGGGACCATGTTCGGCCTGGTACCCAAGGTCCTGTGGCAGCGCACTGCCATCGCCGACGAGCACAACCGCATCCGCCTGTCGTGCAACTGCCTGCTCCTGAAAATGGGCCGCGGGCTCGTGCTACTCGATACCGGATTTGGCGAGCGCTTCTCTCCACGCGAGCGCACCATGTACGGCATGGACGGCGTGCAGACCCTGCGCGGCTCGCTCGCAGCCGCAGACGTGGCCCCGGAGGCGATCACCATGGTCGCGCTTACCCACCTGCACTTCGATCACTTCAGCGGCTGTCTCGTCGAAGGCCCTACGGGCCTAGAGCCGCTGTTTCCCAACGCCGTCCACGCGGTGCAGCGCGGCGAGTGGAACGATGCCTTGGCCGGCCGCAGCACCATGCGGAGCAGCTATCGACCCGAAGAGCTCCACGATCTCGCCCGCCAAGTCGAGATGCGCTTCCTCGACGGCGATAGCGAATTGGTACCCGGACTGACGGCTTTTGTCACCGGCGGCCACACCCGCGCCCATCAGGGCTTTCGCCTTGAGGCCGGCGGCCATACCCTTGTCTATCCCGGAGAGCTAATCCCCACGCGCCTCCATTTGCGGCCCTATTGGAACATGGCCTACGACATGTTCCCCTACCAGACCTTGACCCGCAAACAGCAGTTTACCGCCGAAGCCGCCGCTCAAGGGTGGATTGTCGCCTGGGACCACGATCCCGACGCCTCTTGGAGCCGCATCGCCCAAGAGGACGAACACTTCGTCGCCCGCGATGTGGAACTTTGACCGCAGCTCCTGTAAATCCCACAAATCCCACAAATCACAGTCCACTTTGACCGCGTCTAGGCCGTGCGTTACTTTTAACGCCGCTATGTCCTTGGAAGTCATTGAAATTCCCGCCGAGCACCGCGACCTGCTCAACCGCCTGTCCGAACTGATTCCCGACCTCGAACCAGACTCGCCGCAGAGCTTGCAGCGGATCTTCGGCTTGGGACTGATCGCCCTAACTATGCAGATCACCAATAAGGCCCGAGCCCAAGATCAAGCGGAACTAGTCGCCGAGTTGGGCGACCTCGCCAAGTCCATGGTCGAGGCCGAAGGCTGGTCCTCTCTATGATGATCCCACCCTCCTCGCTCGATCTCTTCAGCCTCAAGGGCCGCACGGCCTTGGTGACGGGCGGCAGCAAGGGCCTCGGCGAAGCTATGGCTTGCGCGCTGTCCGCGGCCGGCGCCGACGTGGCCCTGACCAGCCGCAATCTGGAAGAAGCCCGCGCCGCAGCCGAGCAAATCAGTGCTCACACCAACGGCCGCGTGCTCGCTTTCCAAGCCGATGCAGCCGACCGCGCCCAAGTAGAAGCCTCGGTGCGCCAAACCAACGACGCCTTGGGGCCCATCGACATTCTGGTCAACAACGCTGGCATCAACATCCGCAGCCCCATCGTCGATCTGCGCGACGAGGATTGGAACGCGGTCATCTCCATCAACCTCACCGGCCCGATGTATTACTGCCGAGCCGTGGGGCCGCAGATGATCGAACGCGGCTACGGTCGCGTCATCAACCTCGGCTCCACCGTGTCTCAGGTCTCAATCGCCGACCGCACGCCGTATGCATCGAGCAAGGGCGGTATCGTCCAGCTCACTAAGACCCTCGCCCTCGAATGGGCAGCACACGGGATCACCGTCAACGCCATCTGCCCCGGCCCCTTTATCACCCCGATCAACGCCATCCTGCTGCAAGACCCGGCCAAGGCGCGCGAAATGATCGCCAAGGTCCCCATGGACCGCTGGGGCGACCCAGCCGAGCTAGCCACGGCCGTCCTCTACTTCGCCTCAGAAGCATCGGGCTTTACCACCGGGGCGACCCTCGTCGTCGACGGTGGGTACACCTCTCAGTAGCAGGCTTTAGAGCCTACGGCAAACTCTCTTAAAAGCGAACCGCGTCAAGCGGGGTAAGTGCTGGCGCAGCTTGATCAGCAAAAGCGCGGCCGCGTCTGGAACGCTCTTGCGCTTGCCCGCAGCCACGGCGTCTGCAATGGCCTCGGCCACTTCCTCCGCCGACTTGGCGAATTTTTTCTGCACGGGCAGATGCTTAGTACCGGCCCGCGCGGCAAACTCGGTATGTACCAAGCCCGGCTCCACGAGATGCACGCCAATGCCCTGGGGTGCCAGCTCGTAATCGAGGCTTTCGGCCAAGCCGTTCAATGCGAATTTCGTCGCGCTGTACACGGCGTGCTTGGGCACGGGGAATTCGCCGACAATACTCGATATGAAGACCAACCGGCCCCGCCCTTGCGCCAGCATCCCCGGCAGAAAGGCGCGAGTGCAGTAGATAGCACCGAGCAGGTTCGTTTGCACCACGGCCTCGCATTCGCGCACATCCGCTTCGGCCAAGGAGCGGTAATGCCCCCGACCTGCGTTGTTGATCAACACGTCGGCCCCGCCCCATTGCGCCTCTACTTCGGCGCGCAAAGCACCGACTTGAGCCAGATCGCCTACGTCGCACGGCACCACTAGCGGCTGGCGACCGCCGCTCTCTTCAATGGCCGCTCCCAGTTCGGCTAGCGCCTTAGCGCGGCGCGCCACCAACACTAGGCGCGACCCGCGCTCGGCTAGCACGAGAGCCAAGGCGCGACCGATGCCGCTGCTGGCTCCAGTAAGCACAACTCGCTGGTCATCCCAGTCCATTATCCCCTCAACTTTTTCATAATGAGAATCAGAGCTTTCTCTTTTCATTTAGAGAAAAAACCGCAATAAACTATTTTTAATACACTTATATTTATTTTTTACCTTTATTTTTTAAATATATTATCAATATGGGAAAATGTCCGTTTACTGCTCTGCGACAAAGGACGGCATAAGTGCTTTATAAACAAAGCACTAGCAAAACTTTCGTCCATTGGCACGAACTTTGCATTAGTATCCCATAGCCATTTTACCCTAAAAGGAGGAGCCAATCATGGCCACTATCAATATTAAGCCCCTCGCCGACCGCGTGTTAGCCAAGCGTCTCGACGAGATCGAAGAGCAGAAGGTCGGTGGGATCATCATCCCAGACACGGCCAAAGAAAAGCCCCAAGAAGCCGAGATCGTCGCTGTCGGCCCCGGGCGCGTTGAAGATGGCGAGCGCATCGACTTGGAAGTGAGCGTGGGCGACAAGGTCCTCATCGGCAAATACTCGGGCACCGAGGTCAAGATCGAGGGCGAAGAATATCTGATCATGCGCGAAGACGACATCCTCGCCGTTGTAGCCTAAGGGAGGTACAATACTTATGGCTGCCAAACAGATTGCCTTTCGCAGAGACGCCCGCGAGAACATCCTCTCCGGCGTCCAACAGCTCAGCAAAGCCGTCAAGGTGACGCTCGGGCCTCGGGGCCGCAACGTCGTCTTGGCCAAAAGCTGGGGCTCACCCACTGTCACCAAAGACGGTGTCACCGTCGCCAAAGAGGTCGAGCTGCCCGATGCCTATGAGAATATGGGCGCGCAGATGGTCAAGGAAGTCGCTTCTAAGACCAGCGATGTGGCCGGCGATGGCACCACCACTGCCACCGTCCTCGCCGAAGCCATGTACACCCAGGGCTTGCAAGCCGTCACTTCGGGCTACAACCCCATGGAGATCAAGCGCGGCATCGACCAAGCCGTTGCCGAGGTGATCAAAAGCCTCGAAGCCCAGAGCAAGACCGTCCAGGATCACTCCGAGGTCGAGCAAATCGGCACCATCTCCGCCAACGGCGCCAGCGACATCGGTCAGCTAATTGCCGAAGCCATGGACAAGGTCGGCAAGGACGGCACCATCACCGTCGAGGAAGCCAAGAGCACGGACACGACCCTCGACGTGGTCGAAGGCATGCAGTTCGACCGCGGCTACCTGTCTCCCTACTTCGTCACCGATCAGGAGAACATGGAAGCCTCCTTGGAGGACTGCTACCTGCTGATTCACGAAAAGAAAATTTCCAACCTCAAGGACCTCCTGCCCTTGCTCGAAAAGGTCAGCAAGGCGGGTAAACCCCTGCTGGTCATCGCCGAGGACGTGGAGGGCGAGGCCCTCGCCACGCTGGTGGTCAACAAGATTCGCGGCACCTTGCAGATAGCCGCGGTCAAGGCCCCGGGCTACGGCGACCGCCGCAATGCCATGCTCCAAGACATCGCCACCCTCACCGGCGGCACCGTGATCACCGAGGATTTGGGCATCACCCTCGAAAGCGTCCAACTGACCGACCTTGGCCAGGCCAAGCGCATCGCCATCGACAAGGACAACACCACCATCGTCGAGGGCGAGGGCAAGACCGCTGACATCAAGGGCCGGGTCGAGCAGATTCGCAACCAGATCGACGAGACCACCTCGGACTACGATCGCGAGAAGTTGCAGGAGCGGCTGGCCAAGCTGGCCGGCGGCGTGGCCGTCATTGCGGTCGGCGCGCCCACGGAGACCGAGATGAAGGAGAAGAAGGCCCGCGTTGAGGACGCGCTGCACGCGACTCGCGCCGCGGTCGAGGAAGGTGTGGTGCCTGGAGGCGGCGTGGCGCTCGTGCGCTCCATCGCCGGGCTGGACTCTGTCTCTGGCGAGACCGAAGGCGAGAACACGGGCGTCCGCATCGTGCGGCGCGCCTTGGAGGAGCCGCTGCGCCAGATCGCCGACAACGCCGGGCACGAAGGCGCGGTCGTCGTCGCGGAAGTCGCCAGCAAAGAGGGCGCGTACGGATTCAACGCGCAAAGCGAAGCATACGGCGACCTCGTAGCCATGGGCGTCATCGACCCGACCAAGGTCGTGCGCACCGCGCTCAGCAATGCCGCTAGCATCGCCACCCTCTTGCTGACCACTGACGCTTTGGTGGCCGAGGAGCCGGAAGAGGAAGAAGAAGCCGGCGCAGGTCACGGTCACGGTCACGCGCACCCGCACTAAGGGATGCTTGGCACACATGTAAAAGCGGGCGGGGTGTTTCATCCCGCCCGCTTTCTTTTTATTTACTATCAACTTATACGCAATCCATTTGACTATTATTAAGGACTCACCTATGTCCACCTTGTACCAACGACTAGGCCTGCGCCCTTTTATCAACGCCCGAGGCACCATTACCACGCTCGGCGGTTCCATCATGCCCGCACCTGTGGTCGAGGCAATGGCCGAAGCGTCGCGCCAATTCGTCCACCTCAACGAGCTGCACGAAAAAGCCGGTACCCGCATCGCCGCGCTCACCGGTGCCGAAGCGGCCTTTGTCTCTTCGGGCGCAGCCGGCGGCATGCTCTTGGCCGGTGCCGCCTGCCTGACCGGCACAGACGCCAGCGCCATTGCCCAGCTTCCCGATGTCGGAGACCGGCCCAACCAGTTCGTCATCAGCTTGGTCGATTCGCATTACTACATTCACCAAGGCTTTCGCCTCAGCGGCGGCGAACTGGTCAAAGTGGGGACCACAGAGGCCGTGACTATCGACGATTACGTTGCCGGTATCGGCCCCAAGACCGCGGCCGTAGTGTGCTTCCTCGGCAGCCAGCCCCTATCCGAACTGCCTGCGCTCGTCGCCGCGGCCCACGAGCGCAACGTGCCGGTCATCGTCGATGCGGCCGCGCAATTGCCGCCGCGCTCTAACCTGACCGACCTGCCAGCTATGGGATGCGATCTATCCGTCTTCAGCGGCGGCAAGGGCCTGTTCGGGCCGCAGTCATCGGGCCTGATCTTGGGGCGCAAGGACCTGATTGCGGCGTGCCACCTCAACTCCAACCCGAACTCGGCCATCGGCCGCGGCATGAAGGTCGGCAAAGAAGAAATATGCGGCCTGCTCCGCGCCGTCGAGCTGTTCTTTGAAATGGACGAAGCGGCGGTTGTCGCCGAGTGGGAGCGCCGCTGCCGGGTCGTCGCCGAGGCCGTCGAAGGCATCACCGGCGTTGAGGCTAGTTTTACCAAAGCCTACGAGAACAAATTTCCGCCGGCCTCGCCGCTGGTGCATCTGGAATTTGGCGACGCGGCTCCCCTCTCGGCCAGCGACGTAGTACACGCGCTCGAAGCAGGTGAACCGTCGATTCTCGTCAGCGGCAGCAACACCTCACTCAGCGTTGGGCCGCAAACCCTCTTAGACGGCGAAGCCGAAATCATCGCCGACC
>JAPPEG010000108.1 GCA_028875345.1 Gemmatimonadota bacterium | reverse complement strand
TGCGTCTTTTGCGCCAAGAGACCATATCGGCCCAAGGTTAAAAGCGCCTGATCAAGCGGCGCAACAAAGGGGTAACAGCAGGGCGGATTTAGGGGTTAAAAGGAAGTGGTAGGTATCGCATTATCGTTTTAAACGGAGAAAGAATGGCAATCATTAGGTATTGGATGGTGGCTCTATTGGTGGCCATGCCCGTGGCGGCCCAAACCCCAGGGGCCACTTTGAGCGGCTTTGTCACCGACGCCGACAACGGCGAAGCCCTAATCTTGGCGGTTGTCGTAGTGGAGGAGCTTCAGCTCGGAGCGACTAGCAACAACAGCGGCTACTACGCAGTCAAACAAGTGCCGGCTGGCACGCACGTGGTGAGCACGTCGCACATAGGCTACCAAACCCGGTGGGACACGCTGAGTTTTAGCGCCGACGAGGCCGTGCGGCTCGACGTGGCGCTGGTGCCTAAACCAGTGGACATTGGCGAAGAGGTCGTGGTGGAGGCCGAGCGCCGCGAAGAGCTAGAGCAGGCCACCCAGAGCAGTTTTATCGCCCTGCAGGTCGAGCCATTGCAGCAAATGCCGGCCGTTGGCGAGGCCGATCTCCTCCGCAGCTTGCAACTGCTGCCGGGCATCCAGTCGGCGTCGGATGTCAGCAGCGGCCTGTACGTGCGCGGCGGCGGCCCCGACCAGACGGCCATCTTGCTCGACCACATCCCTCTGTACAACCCCTCGCACCTGTTCGGCTTCTTCTCGACCTTCAACCCAGACGCCATCAAGGACGTCCAGCTCTACAAGGGAGCCTACCCGGCGGCGTACGGCCGCACGCTCGGGGCAGTGCTCGACGTGAGCAACCGCGAGGGCAACCGACAACGCTTCAGTGGCCGGGGCGGCATCAGCTTAATCGCGAGCCGCTTGCTGGCCGAAGGGCCGGTGGGGCAAGGCTCGTGGATGATGGCCGGCCGTCGCACGTACTTGGAACCTGTGCTCAGCGCCGTCCGCTCTTTCGATGTAGACATCCCCTTGAACTATTACTTCTACGACTTCAACGGCAAAGTCAACCAGCGGTGGGGCGACGACACCTTTACCGTGAGCACGTACTGGGGCCAAGACGATCTGCGAGTGGACGCGGAAGAAGAGGATGAATCCTTCGCCGATTTGCGTTGGGGCAACCGCGCCGTGACCGCGCGCTGGACGCGAGTGTTTTCGCCGACCCTATTCGGGCACTTCATGGCCGCCGGCTCGTCGTACGAAAATTCCCTCTTGTTCAGCTTTTTTGACACGCCGTTCAGCGTTACCAACAGCATCCGCGATTGGTCGCTCAAGGGCGACGTGGATTACTTCGCCAACCGCGACCACACCCTTACCCTCGGCTTCCTAGCTACCCTGTTTGAGTTCGACTTTTCCCAATCCTTCAACCAAGAGGGGCAATCCTTGTACCAGAAGTCGGTGTTGGCCTCGGCCTACATCCAAGACGAGTGGCAAGCCGGGCCCACCACGCGGCTGCGGCTCGGGGGCCGGGGGGCCTATTTCAGCGTTGGGGACCGCCTGCACTTCATGCCGAGGCTGTCCCTCAGCCGCGCCCTCAGCGAAAACATCCGCGTCAAGGCCGCCGCTGGGATGTACCGCCAGTACTTGCAATTGATCACCACCGAAGTCTTCAGCGGCGGCGATTTCTGGGTGCCGCTCGACAGCAGCGTCGAGCCAGGCCGCTCGTATCAAGGAGTCGTAGGAACCGAGTGGAACCCCTCGCGGCGCTACCAGCTCTCCGTGGAGGCCTACTACACTGATTTGGCCAATCTGGTGGTGCTGGACAACGCGGTGGCCGTCGATAGCGAAGGCACGCGCTCGGATGACATATTCAAAAGCGGGGGACGCGGCTGGGCCGGCGGAGTCGAAGTCTTTTTGCAGCGGCGCACGGGTGCGCTCACCGGCTGGATAGGCTATACGCTGGGCTGGACGCGGCGCACCTTCTCCGAACTAAACCGCGGACTCGCCTTCCCTCCCAAGTACGACCGCCGCCACGATCTATCTTTCGTGCTCTCTTACAACTTGGGAAAATGGCGCTTAGGCTCAAATCTCGTGTACGCCACTGGACAGGCCTTCACCCCGGCCTCGGCCCGCTATTCGCTGCGCGAGCCGACCACTGGGTCGCTGCAAGACTACGTGCTACCAGCCAACCGCAACAGCGCCCGTCTGCTGCCCTATCACCGTCTCGATGCCAGCGCTAGCCGCGAGTTTGGGCTGTGGGGTACCGATGTCGAGTTCTACTTGCAAATTTTCAATATCTACAGTCGGCGCAACGAGTGGTTCGTGGAGTTCAACACGAACAATCCCGAGACCGAGCCGGAGGTGATCAAGCAATTGCCCATCGTGCCGACGCTGGGTTTCAATTTTTCGTTTTGAGGAGGAAATTGTGCGCTACGTTTTTATCATCCTATGCCTAATAGCCTGCGCTGCCGAGCGCCAGCCGGGTGAGCTTTTCGGCTCGGTAGAGGAAGGGAGCGAGTTGGTGGTGGACGGGGTGCTGATAGTCGATCAGCCCCTACCCGAATTGTTCGTGCGGCGCATCCTGCCTCCCGGCCAAATCTATAGTCGGGATGCGGCGGGAGTGCCCGATGCCCAAGTGCGCATCTTCCAAGGGGATCAGGTCTTTGAGTACGAACCTGATCCAACACCCGGTCGCTATTTGCCACCGCTAGAGGCCCCTCTCGTGCAAACCACGACCGAGTACCGGCTGGAAGTGGATGTCGAAGGCAAGAAGGTGCGCGCCCGCACGACCACGCCGGAGCGAGTGCGGGTGCGGCAGGCGGTTTTATTGGACGAAGACACCCAAGAGATCATGAGGACTCTCAAGTCATTTGCCGAAGTGGGGGACGAGGTGTACACGGCACCAGAGAATCAGCTTACTCATCTGGAGGGCATAATCGAACTCCACTTGGAAAAGGCAGGGGAAGCGTACCAAACGGCGCTCTTCGCCTTGGAAGAGGACGCGCAATTGCTCGACGAGGATTTCCCAGATATATACGACCGTACCCCGGAAGACTTGCGCGCCAACCAATCGCCGCCCTTCGCCGCCAGCGATGGAATCGTGCGCTGGCCGTGGTTCGCCGTGGTTTATACTGGGCGTTCTCTAATAAAGGTGTACGCAGTCGATTACAACTGGTTCGAGTACGCCCGCTCCAGCCCCGAACAGCAGGAACAGGGGGGCTTTGGGGGACAGGCCGGCGACTATTTCGAGCGGCCGTTCTTTCAGGTAGAGGGAGGCATCGGGCTGTTCGGCTCGGCGTCGGTGGATTCGGTGGGATTTGTCGTCCTGCCGCGACCGTGACGGGCCGAATCGTCTAATAACTGATTGATCAACGCGCCTGAAATTTACTCCTCGCCCTGCGGCCTCCTGCTCGCCAGATCCCGATCCATCAAAAAGAGGCCGTCGCGGCTTTCGATAATCAGCTCCATGTCGCTGACGATATTGCGGACGATGGCCTCCTCCTCCACCTGCTCGTTGACGAACCACTGCATAAAGGTATGCGTGGCGTGGTCGCCCTCGGCGAGGGCCTCATTTACTACCGCGTAGATTTTCTTGCTCAGAGCCCGCTCGCCTTCTAGAGCGAATTTGAAGGCGTCCAACGGCGAGTCCCACTCGCTGTCTGGCTCAGCTATGGCCTGCAAGCGCACGCGGCCGTCGCGGTCGTTGATGAAGGCATAGACCCTTTCCGCGTGCATCAACTCCTCTTGGTATTGGATCTTCATCCAGTGGGCAAAACCATTGAGCTCAAGGTCCTCGAAATAAGCCGCCAGCGACAGGTACGTATAGGCCGAGGAAAACTCGGAATTGAGTTGATCGTTGAGTGCCTGTTGCAATTTTTCGTTAAGCATTTTCTCCTCCTTAATTAGCGGTTTGCGGCCACAATACTGTGGCCGGACTGCTCAGTCGCCTGTTTGAGTACCCGGCTGCGCTCGTACAATTCGGCTAAGTCCATTTCTCTGAGAAACACCAAGCCCCGCGTAGCGCGAATTAGGGGGCTAGGGTGCTCTTGAAACCACTCGCGGCCGAGGCACGTTTTGATTTTCTGATACTGTTCCACCTGCACCCGGCGCGCCAGCTCGGAGAACGGGCCGTCGTGTTCGTAGCTGGGGAACGAAGCGTCGCGCTGAGAGATAAAATTGCTCATAAACGCGCTCTGCATCACCGAGAGCATGTTGAGCGAGACCGGCACGAAAATATTGGCCTCGCTGGGATCGAAGCGGTACCACACATTGCGATAACCCCAAACCTTGATAGGCGCGTCTTTGCGCTGCCGCTCGTAGCGGCGCAGGGCCTCGGTGACGGCCTGCAACACCTTGTAGTGCGTGTCCGGGCCGCTGGCCTCCGGGTCCAGCGCCACGCTGACCACATCGGGCGCGACTTCTTCAAGGAGCGCGAGTACGGGCAGCACATCGCCTTCTACTGTCGGATCCTTGGTGAAGAGGTCGCCCGTGTAAAACCCGAGGCGCAAGTGCTTGACGCTGGTGCAGTCCCACCCGAGATAACCCCACGTGCATTCAGCCTCCCATTCTCGGCACAAGCCCTTGAGGGTCTGGACTTGAGGCGCATCCTTTTGCCCGGGATAGCGGCTGACAAAATAAGCATCTAGCTCGGCCAGCAGCGCCTCAATGCCCTCGCGGTCCTCGACGCCATACAGCGCGACGAGGTTCCGCAAAAAGCGCCGCGCCATCCCTTCGTCGCACATCCGCGCATCGTCGGCTGCTACTCCGTCGAGATACAGCCAGACATCGCGGTTGCGGCCGTGCTCGTAGCTCGGCGCAAAGTAGCCTTCGGCTAGCAGCGCAGCGCACTCGTCGCTAGGCAGGAAGCGCCGCAGCCGCTCAATGTGGTCCTCGATAAAGCGGTTGGTCACCGCAGTGAAGCCGCCGGTGAAGCAGACGAAGTAATGCACATTCGTGGCGTCGCGCACGTGGCGGACGATATAGGGCAGATAGCCCAGCATCAGGTCGTCGTGATGCGGCTCGGTGTGGAGGAAACGCGTGCCGGAAAGGGTCTGGCAGCCCCGCTCAATTTTGCCGATCAAGCGGTCGCGCACCATGCGCGTCAGGGCCTCAACCGGTTCGGCGCACCGCTGTAAAAGCACCGCACCTAGCTCGTCTTGCGCCAGCTCCGGCTCGGTCAAATCGACGACCTTCTTACCTAATTTGCCGGCGAGTTCGACGACGATCTTCTCCACCGCTTCATCGTCGATGACTTCCTGCTGTTGCAAAAGCACCCGCTGTCGCACCCGCAGCAGTTTGGCCGCGCCGCGCGTGATGTAAAACCGCGCGCGTGGCAGGCGGTGCAGGACCGAGGCCGGATAGCGCACGTCAGCCGCTTCCTCGATGGCGGCGGCGACAATGCCCGCCTTGGCTTCGCCCGCGGCGATAATTACGGCGCAGGCATCGGGACGGGCGGCGATGGTGCCGAGGCCGATAGTAATAACCAACCGCTTGCGCGCCACCTCCATGCCGCCGAGGTCAGCGGCCGCGGCCGCTTGCGTCTCGTAGTTGACCTCGGTCAGCCGCGTGGTCGAGAAGTGGTCTGAGCCGCGCACGTTGAAACCAATGTGCCCGTCCGGGCCAATGCCGCCCAAAAAGAAACCAATGCCGCCAAGGGCGCGAATCCGCTCCTCGTATTCCAAGCACCATTGGTCGATCCTTTGCAGCGCGTCTTGCTGCACTTGCTCCAACAGGGTGCGCGCGGGCCGGTGGCGCAGCGACAAGTCAACCGCGCCATCGGGCCACACCTCGGCGAGACTCTGGCCGGTCCGCAAGCCAATCTCCGCACAATTGATCAGCAGCGCTTTGGCCGGGTCGAGCCCAAAGCCGCCGATGTAGAATCGGTTTACATAGCTGTAGAAGCTGTTGTCCTGCTGGGGGTCTATTGGATAGAACTCGTCGATCTGCACAAAGTACAAGCCGCGCAGATCTAGTTTGCACGCCGGGTCGACGCCGGCCTCTGCGAGCGTACTCTGGATCTCTGCTTCGTCCCAATGCCGCGTCAACTGCTGGACCCAACGGATGAAGTACTGCGGAGTCTTGCCCGTCGGCAGCGAGATCACGCCTTCGGGATGCTCCTGCACCCATTCGATGAAGCGCATCGCCGCTAACTTGCCCAGTCCTGGGAAGTTGTCCACCACAATGGTTTTGATCTTTTCAGTCGGCGGATAGAGCGCGCCAAAGGGTGAGGCGGCTACGGCGCGGCATTCTACAGGGGTAAGGTCTTCGGTATGTGCCATGATGGGGAGTGAGGAATGGGGAGTGGCAGTAGATAGAATCTAAAGTACTACCACAATACCACAAAAAGTAGGATGCTCGCAATCGCTAGATAAACCCCGATCCACACCCCCGGCCGCAAATACCAGCGCGGACCATCTTCGCCGACCGCAAAGGGATACTCCGGTCGGATGGGTGCTTCGGTCAGGGTCTTCTGCAACCAAGTGCCCTCCAGCGCCGCGAGCCGCTGACCCATGTGCTGCCGCAGTGCAGCCGGATCTTCGTGACGAACGTAAATCAGCCCGCGCAATTCTTCGTCGCGCACCGGACCGCGCCGCCAGTCGATCACCTTTGAGGCGATGAGCATACTCACCGCCGGCAGCACCAAGTTCCACAGGTAGGTCCACCAAGTATTCTGGTACCACACCGGTAGCGGCCACTCGTTGAAGTCGGCCAAGATCGCCGACATCCCGTAGCCAAGCCCCACCAGCAAGCCGATGATTCCGGTCTCGCGGTGTACGCGCGTAAAGACCCCCATCAAAATGACCGTCATCAGCGGCACGGCAATGGCCCCGGCCAGCCGCAGGTAGAACATCAGCATTCCCTTCTCGCCCAAAAAAGGCACATAGATAAAACCCAGCGCCAGAATGATCGGCACTGAGATCCGCCCCACCTTGGTGTAGTGCGCGTCCGTGCCGTTTTTGACGATAAAGCGCGCGTACACGTCGCGCACAAACAGTGAGGAAATGCCGATGCCAATTGAATCAAAAGTCGAATACCCAGCCGCCACCAACCCGGCGACCACCAGCCCGACCAATCCAGCGGGCAGGTACGCTTCGATCATCAGCGGATAGGCCTGATCGACGATTTCCAAGCCGGGAAACTGCGCCCGCGCCATCGGCCCCAAGCTGACGTTGAAAAACAGGCAAATCGCCGTGGCGATGCTGGCCACCAGCGCGGCCATTTTGAAGTCCCACTCCGAGCGCGCACCGAGGAAGCGGATGGCCTCGTACTGGTTGATGACCGCGTACGTAGTCAATACCACCAAGAAGCCGAAGATTACGATGAAGGGAGGCACACCAGGCGGCGAATAGCCCCCCACGTGCAGTAGCGTATCCGACAGCCCTTCTTCCACGGCCTCCAGCCGCGCCGTCACTCCATCCCAGCCGCCCAATCCCGAATAGACAAATCCCCACAGCACAAAAGAGGCCACAATCATCGTCGCGCTTTGCAGCGCGTCGGTCAGCACCCCAGCCCGCAAGCCACCGCGCACGATATAGAGCACCGAGCTGAGCGCCACGCCCACCACCACCAACCAGCAAGTCGTCTCCTCGATTCCGGCGATGATATTGAGCACCAGAAACATGGAAAAGAAGATGTTGCCCAGCACGTTGGTCCGCGACTGGACGTTGATCAAAACGGCTAGCAGGCGGGCCGCTGGTCCGAAGCGAAACTCCAGCCACTCGGCGTTGGTAAAAACTCCCGAGCGGTACATCGGCACGATGACGAAGAAGCTGAGCACAGTCCAGCCCACGGCAATACCCAGCCACCACTGCGCCAACTGCGACAGCCCGAGGTTGTACGATCCGCCGACAATGCCGACGTAATCGCCGCTATCAACGGCCGTGCCAAACGCCGATAGCCCGATCACCCACCAAGGCATGGACTTGGCCGCGAGGTACCAATCGAAGCTCTCACCCTTGTTGCGGAAGGCAATCAGGCTATAGGCGACGATGCCGCCGTTGAGCACTACTACTACGGCCCAGTCTAAGGCGGTCATCGCATCACGGGGCTGGTAGGTGGTATCCGTCCTTGCCGACTGTTATCTTGGCCAAGATACCTGGGTTTTCCGGCGGCGCACCCCCGCCGTAGGTGACGTAGAGCGTCTTGCTCTCCTCGCCGCGGCCAAACGCCACATTGGTCGGGACCACGGGCGTGGGGATATAGGCCAATTCCTCACCACTGGGCGCATACACCACAATGCCCGGGCGCGTCACGTCCCGCACTGCCACGTACAGATTCCCCTCCGCATCGACGACTAGGCCGTCCGGCCCGTCTTCGGGATAGTAATCGGCTAGCACTTCGCGGAAGGTAGCCGTGCCGTCGGGATGCAGATCGTACGCCAACAGCGCCATCCGGCCCTTGTGCGCCGGCATGTCTAGCAATTGGAATATCCCCGTATTGCCGTTGTCATTGCTCACCACGTAGAGCGACTGCTGGTCCGGGGACACGCAGACGCCGTTGGGCTTGCCCGCGTCGGTGATGATCCGCTCAATGGTGCCGTCCGGGTCAATGCGATAGACCGCCATCACCGGCTGGTCAATAGGCTCGTGCCCCAGGTAGCGCGGGTCGCTGAAGTAGATGCGGCCCTTTTCGTCGATGGAAATATCGTTGGGGGCGTTAAAGGGGCGGCCCTCGTACAGCCCGGCGATGATCTCGGTCTTGCCGGTTGTAAGGTCAGTACGCGTCACGCGCCGCCCCCCAAAATCCGCGCCTTCAGCAGCGATCAGTCGGCCCATCGCGTCGAATTTGAGGCCATTGGACATGCCGCTGGGCGAGCGGAAGATCGCGGTCTGGCCGGTCTGGGGATCGTAGCGCCAGATGTGCCCGGCCTGCATCCCCGATTCCATGGAAAAGGTAATGTCGCTAAAGTAAACCGAGCCATCGAAAGCCACGGCTGGTCCCTCGGAAAAGAACGCGCCGTCGAAGAGCACTTCGAGCTTGGCACCTGGGGGTATAATCGACGGATCGCCCGTCGGCTCTTGGGCAAAGGCCGTGCTGGCGACCAAGGCCAGCGCGATTGTGGCGAGACGTTGCATCATGGTATCTCTCCTTGGAGTGTGTGAGAGTTAGGAAAACACCGCATCGTACAGCCGCCGGACGCCTTGGCAATGCCCCTCCAAGACGGCCTCTAGCGGCTCGTCCAGTTCCATCAGTTCCGTTAGGATTTGGCGCTCCTCCTCCTCTTCGGGCACCGCGTACACCGGCTGGGCCTCCTGAATCTGCAGCAAGTTCTCTAGCTGCCGCAAAAAGCGGTAGGCCTCCTTTAGGGTCTGGGCGTCCGCTGGCACAAGCAGTCCGGCCCGGCGCAGGCGCTCTATCGCCGTCAGAGTATTGTGGGCGCGAATTTGGGGATGGGTATGGCCGTTGAGTAGCTGCAAGCACTGGACGATGAATTCGATGTCGCGGATGCCCCCAGGCTGAAGCTTGATATTGTTGTCGCCGGCCCTACTCGCTATTTCAGCTTCAATGCGCTGCTTGACGCGGGCAATCTCTTGGCGCGGGTCGTCCGCGAAATGGCCCGGAAAGACAAAAGGGACCAGCATCTGGCGAAAGCGCTGCCACACTTGAGTTGAACCAGCGGCGCGGCGGGCCTTAATCAGCATCTGGCGCTCCCACAACTCGCCCCGTTCCTCGTAATAACTCAAGTAGCTGGCCAAGGGTCTAACTAAGGCTCCATCAATTCCGTCGGGCCGCAGCCGCATGTCAACGCGATAAAAAAATCCCTCCCCGGTCATCGCGGTCAACAACTGAATAAGCCGTTCGCCCAAGCGCCGAAAAAACTGTCCGTTATCTACTGAATAGCCACCGCGCGGAGCGCGCGTTTCGCCTTCTTCGTCGTAGATGAACAACAAATCGATATCCGAGCTGTAGTTGAGCTCTTGGCCGCCGTACTTGCCCAAGCCCACCACGCAAAACTTGGCCGACCGACCGCGCTCGTCCAGCGGCCGGCCCCAGCGCATCAGCAACTCCTCCCAAGCCCACTTTAGGGCCTGATCTACGATCCCGTCGGCCAAGTCGGCCAGTTCGCGGCCGACCTGCCGCACGTCTTTCATTCCCAGCACTTGGGCCGCGCCCAACCGCAGCAACTCGCGCCGCTGGAATCGGTACAAGTCCGCTAGGGGATCGTCGTCATCCGTCTCTTCGATTAGGGCGCGGCGCAGGGCGGACAGAGCCAGCGGCTGACTCAAGTGAGCCGTCTCAACCAGCAGCCAATAGAGGTGCGCCGGGTCGCGCATCAAGGCATCGGTTAAAAAGCCGCTGTAGCTCAAAATCTGTGCCAATTGCTGCCCCAAGATGGGAGTGTCGTTGGTCCGGTTATGTAGCGCCGTTATTCCGCCCGCTCTCTGCAAAAACCGCTCCAACCGCCGCAGCGCTTGGTCGGGCTGGACGGATTGGCTCACCGCCGCTAGCAGCGACACTGGGGGATCTAAGGCGTAGGCTGGCCCCGCCAGATCGACCAACAGGTCCAACCGCCGTAGGGCTTGATAGGGCTGGTCAAAGCCCAATTGCGCTAGGGTATGGCACGCTGGCCCGGTCGTTTCTTCATAGACCCGATGGGCTAGACGCAGACTCTCTTGGAACGCAGGCATCAAGCACCTCCTTTAATGCTCACGCCCTCGGCGGCCACGGGTCCAAACAGGCTCCGGTCGGCCGCGGCCCGGTCGGTCGCCAGCGGAATGCATCATACGACCGGTATTCCAAATCCAGCCACGGCGTTTCCAGCCGCTTGTACCCCTCGTAGCGCGAAGTCAGCGCCGCTTCGAGGATGCCGCTAGTCAGCAATGTGCGCTCGACCGGATACTGGGCCTCGCCGCTCAGGAACATCTCTTCGACGTTGAGCGACAGATAACTGAAATGCGCGTACGCCCCTTCCGGCCCGCCGTGCCCCTGGGCATGGAACTCACAGGCTTGCACCTGTCCGCCGACCCGCGCCGCGTACGCCAAGTCGTGGACGTAGCCGTTGAGCATCAACACAGCCCCCCGCAAGCCGTCGCTGTATTCCACCACAAAAAGCGCCGGATTTTGGCAGTGTTCCTCCATCGCCCCTTCAGGTTTATCGACAATGGTCGCACAGGCGGCTTCTGCTAAGTCCCGCGACCACAATCCCTCATCGGCAGCCCGCCACACAGCCTCTCCCTCCAGACAAGTCACCGCAGCCACTCCCGTCTCACCTCCCCGCCGCCGCTCGACCATGCACTGGAGCACTTCGAGCGTGTGGAACCCGTAGATATCCAACCCGGAAAACCCTATCGCCACCGCCTCCTCCAGCGGGGTCTCCAACTCGTGCTCGACCCAGGGCTGCCGCCAACACACCGGCAGCGAAGACCCACCCATAAACGCCGCTCCCACCGCCTGTGCCCGTCGGTACATCCACAGCGCATCGGTCCAGCTATAGGACAAGTGCTTGTCGTTGAACACCGGCACCCCCCGCTTCGACGTCGCCATCACCCCGCAGATTTGCTCCATAAAGTAGCGCCGCGGATAGAGCTGCTGCTCCTTCTCGTTCCAGGCGTAATCCCCGTGCTCGCCAATGGACAGCACCCCATCCACGGCCAACTCCCTTCCCCCCAGACACAGCGCCGCTGAGATGCTGTTAAAAATCGGCACCCCGTGCTCTTGGGCCATCGCCCGTCCCATATCGTTTTCGGGAAACTGGTCGATATACATAGACGCGATCTCGACCCTCGGCGCGCACAAGCCCTCGTCCGTGGGAAAGCCCTTGAGGAACTTGGAGACGATCACGTCGGCGTGCGACCGAGGGCGGTATTCGGTGATGATCGCCGCGATTTTCTTTTTGCTCGTATCCATTTTCCTACTTGATCGCCGCCAACGCAGCAAACAACGCCTTGATGTACCCCACCGAATACGCCAACCCCCGCGTCAGTGCTCCCTCGTCCCCTTCTAGCGCTGGAATGTGATCTGGGTTAATGCACCCGTCGAAACCCACCCGGTCCAACTCCAGCAAAATTTTGGCCATGTTCATGTCGCCGTCGTCGAGCAGGGTCTCCTCAAACCCCCCAGCCGTGGCCAAGCTCCCGCGCACATTGCGCAAATGCACCATGAAAATCCGGCCCTTGCGCCCGTAATTGTGCACCTCGTCGAGCACTAAGGGCAAGCCCCCGGCCTCGGCGCGGGTGCCACAACAGTAGAGGTACCCAACTTGGCGGCTGGGGAAGGCGTCGATGACCTTGTGAAAACCCAAACCACCCAGCGGCGTATCCGGCAGCGGTGAGTCCGAGGGATGGATCGCCAGCTTGATGTCGCGGTCTTCGGCAATGGGCACCAAGCGCTCGTACACCGTGCAAAAGCGCGCCCACCAAGCATCGAGTTGCTCTAGCGAAGGCGGCCCCTCGTCGCTCTCGGCCAAGCTGCGACTCTCGGCCCGGTAGTGATAGCCACCGCGCCTCGGCGAGTTCCAGCGGTGGAGCATCCAGGGGAACACATCGCCGTGGAATCGCTGCCGCGCAATGGGCGCGCCGGCCTCGGCAAAGACCTTCAGTGCCGCAACCGTGTTTTCCAACTCCTTCTCGCCGTCGTCCTCACCAGACATGAACCTTTCGGTTATGTCCGGCAGGGTCACGCGGTTGAAGTCCAGCCCCCAAGAACGGATTTTTTTTCTTATTTTTATCACGGCGTCCAAGTCGGGATAGCCCTGCTCTTTGACTCCGGGGAAGTAATCGCCCGAGCCAAAGTCCAAGCAATCGACTCCGAGTTGAGTGACGTAGCGCAGGTACGATTCCGACAAATCGCCGTGCCAAACGGATATTTTGAACATCGCTCACTCTCCTTTTGCGGGGCACAAAATAGCCAAGTCCCCTCAATCCAACAAGCAGCACCGCTCTTGCCCATAGGACAATAAAACATGCCAGCACAACCTCCCGACTTCACGCTCACCCTAGACGTCCGCGACTACGAATGCGACTTACAGGGTATTGTCAACAACGCGATCTACCAACACTACCTCGAACACGCCCGCCACCAGTATTTGCAAAGCCTCGGCCTCAGCTTCGCCCGCTTCCACGAACAGGGCCACGACTTGGTCCTCACCCGTGCAGAAATCGACTACAAGACTCCCCTCCGCAGCGGTGATCGCTTCACGGTCGAGTTGCGCGTAGAACGGGAGAGCCGCCTGCGCTTTTGCTTTGTCCAAGATATCTTCAGAGAATCCGACGGCGCACACGTGCTGCACGGCCGCCTCATCGGCACCAGCCTCAACCGCGACGGACAGCGCGGTTTTCCGCCTGAGATAGAGGAACTGTTGGCGAGTCGCTAACGCGCCAACTCCAGCCCCACTTCTCGCAGGTACCCCTCACACGCAGCCAGCGATTCGCCGACCAGCAACACGGTAGCGAAAGAACGGGCCTGCGCCGGATCAGTCGTAAAAAGCACCCCCCCGCTCAACTGCTTGCCATCGGGCATCAACTGAGCCGGATGCACAGCCTCCAGCGCAGCGGCACATTCAGCCAAGTCGGCAAACCCAGCCGCTGCCACCTCGCGCCGGCCAATCACCAGCCACAGGGCCGTGCGCGCTGAATTAACCGCCTGTTGCAACTTGAGCGCCACCCGCCCCATCGTCGTGCGCGGATTGACCTCCACAATCGGCTTTAGCCGCAACCGGTCGCGGTCGCGGTACACCATGGCATCCACGCCGACCGGCCCCTGATAACCAGCAGCGCGCAACGGCTCAGCGAGCCATTCGGCGAGCTGTTCGCCCAACTTCGGCAAGCGGCGGGCATCGCGCCCATCGCCGTAGAGAAATCGCTTCACCTCCTCGTCGAGTCCAGCAGTAAGCGAGCTGACGAACGAGCCGCGATACTGGCCGCGCCCATCGGTAAAAAATCGTGTCCAGCCAGCCACCGCCGTCTCACCCTCGGTCCCCACGTCAAAATGCAGCGACAGATCCACCACCTTGTCGAGCCACGGCTCTACTACGACTTGGCCTTGCTGCCGCAAAATATTCTCCAACCGACCGCGCTGCTCCGCGCGTAGTTGTCTCCCACGGCAATGAATTTGGCCGCGCCCCGAAGAGCCGTAGATAGCCTTGACGACTACCGAGTCAAAACCCGCCTCTCCCAAGCGTCCTATCTCCACTAGGACTTGTTCTGTCGTCTCGCAAGCCGTGCCGACCACATCCGTCCCACAAAAATAGTCGGCCTGTTCCACCGCCAGAAACTCGCCCAACCGCGCCGCACTCCACGACTTGGCGTAGAGCTGCCGGACCTCCGCACTCCAGCAAGGCCCTTCTCCACCCCGAGGCAAGCCCTCAACCAAAGGCGCAAGCAACTCGGCACTGTCTGGACTCCAGCCCCAAGGTCTGAGCGCATTGACCTTGCGCTCGGCAAGCGCCGCTAATCCATCCGCGCTGCACTCGACAAATTCCGGTATCGCAAAGCCCAACCCCTGCATCCGCCGCAAAAAGCCCGGCGAAGGCTTCTCGCGCAAAAGCACCACATCGTCGCGAACGCATAGCAGCATGGGCAGCGCTTGGAAATCGTCCTCCAGCTCAGCCACCCGCTGCGATGGCGTAAGACCCGGTCGTCCCAACCCCACCTGCTCCTCACAGTTGGCATTGAACCAGTACACAGCCGGACAGCGTCCCCGCGACTGCGAGAACAGCTCCAATTCGTCGATATAGTCCGCAGAAAGTCCCGCCTGGAGCCGACCCGTGCGATTGAAGCCAATGCCCTTGGCCCGCGCCGGCCCCAGCGGAAAGCGCAGTGCTTGGCGATAGGCGTCCCATTCGCTCACCCCGGCCTCCTGCCAGCGCCTAAACCACGTCAGCCCGTGTTTGACGTGACCGATTTCGTCGTGGTAGATCCGCTCCAGAATCGCCGCAGTCTCCGGATCGTCTAATTGCCGATAGACCTCGGCGTAGTGCCGCGCGTAGTCGAGATTAGCTTGTTCGAGGGTCAGGCTCAAGCCCGTTACAAAATCCATCGGGGTCTCCATCGGCCCGATGGCCTTCCAGAAAAAATCGCCGACCGGGATCTCGCCAAATTGCACCCCAATCTCCTGCATCCGCTGCTGGTAGAGCCGCACGTGCTCTTGCTCGTCTCTGAGCGTCTGCACCAAGCCGCGGCGAAATTTCTCCGGTGCCTGCGGAAATTTAAGCAGAGCCAATGCCATCAGCTCCAAGGCGAGCAATTCGTGGTTGGCAAAAAAGTGCAAGACCAGCCCGCGCTCTTTTTCGCTGTGAAAGTGGCGCACATCGCGGAAGCGGAGCTTTTCCCGGTGGTGCCACTCGTCCAGCCCCAAGCCGGACGGACGGCCCGGCGCACTCGGAGTCGCAATCCCCGCACCGGGTGTGCGGTCCTCGTAGCGGTCGAGGACGACCAGCTTGTCTTCCCAGCGCGTGCCGAAGAGCACCTGCTCGGCGAATTGGCGAATTTCCATGCCGGGAATATAACGCATTCCCCACCTTGACACTTGGCTCGGCCCTCCGTATCTAGCCCCTCCCACCCCTTCCAAAAGGAGTCTCCAATGCAGGTCCAATCCGTCGAACTCATCCACTTAGACGTTCCGTTTACCGACCACACCAATCAGCACATGAAATACTGGCTGCCGCACTGGCGCATCGTCCAACTTTGCAAAATCACCCTCGCCGACGGCACCATCGGCTGGGGCGAGACCATTCCCAACTATACGTGGGCCAAAGTCCCCGAAGACATAGAAGACCGCATCGTCGGCCGCGCCGTCGGCGATTTGCTCTGGCAGGATGCGCTGGGGGCCGGGGTCCAGCAGGCGCTTTTCGACGCAGTGGGCAAGGTCTTAGGTGCCCCCGCGTATCGCCTTCTGGGCACCAAGGTCCGTACGTGGTGCCCGCTGTCGTGGTGGGCGATGGACATGCCGGGCGCAGATTGGGCACGCCAGTGCGCCGACGCCGTCGCGCAGGGCTATACCACCGCCAAGCTCAAGGCGCGAACATGGTACGACCTGCACGCCTGCATCCAAGCCATCGTCGAGGCCGTCCCCCCGCAGTTCAAGCTCGACTTGGACTTCAACGGCACGCTCGCCAACGCCGCCAGTGCCGTCGAATTTTTATCAACCTTGGAGCAATACCCGCAGGTAGCCATGATTGAGACGCCGATTCCCCAATCCGATGTGGCTGGCAACGCTCAAATCCGCAATCACATACGCCGCCCGCTGGCCATGCACTACGGCTCGCCGCCGATTCTCACCACCCTGCAAGAAGACGTCGCCGATGGCTTTGTCGTCGGCTCTGGAGCCCACAGCACCGCGCAGCAATCCGCAGTCGCCGACGTGGCCAACAAACCCTTCTGGCTCCAACTCGTCGGCACGGGTATCACCACCACGTGGGCTGCCCACTTGGGAGCGGTATGCCCCCAGAGCAAGTGGCCGGCCATCACCTGCATGAACATCTGGGAGAGCCAGCTTTTGGCCGACCCCATCGAGCTTCGCGGCGGCTACTACCGAGTTCCAGAACAACCCGGCCTCGGCATCGAGGTTGACCTCCAAGCCATAGAGCAATATCGCGTGGATTACAGTTGGGTCGATCCGCCACGCCACGTCTATCGCTACGCCCGCGCCAACGGCGAAGTCACCTACTATGGCTGCTCCAAGCAGGACCTCCACAACGAATACCCCCGCGACGCCATGCCCGTCTGCGAAAGCGGGTCCGAATGCCTCCCTGTCGAAGACGACGGCAGCCGCGAGTTCGCCCAGATTTACGAAGCCGTGCAGGATGGAGGGACGTTTAGAAGGATCGAGTAAGCCAACCTCGAATAGAGGATCTCACCGCTATTGAACGGCACGTGCAAGGCGGAGCCAATTCTGCACCCGCGAAAACAAAACCATTCGCTACGTGTCGGATTCGTCGTACTGGCTATATGTAACACATGTACCACTGGTCATCGGTGCTCAATTAGCCGTGCGCGATTGGCCACTTTCTTCAGGGATAAAGTACTTCCTGGTTTTGCTCGCAGTCACCGGCCTTCTACTGCTGATCTACCAATTTCTCGTCCGCTACACCTGGCTGGGCCGACTGCTGAATGGTCCCCGCGTCCGCCCGACGAGCTAGCGTTACATTCCCATGTCTGTAAGAGCATTCTCGTAAGCGCCGTACGTCGCATTGTCGAAGAGAACGAAGCGCACGTCATCGAGACAGTCGTGCGCTTCGAGAAATTGCTTCACTGCATTGAGCGCGATAACTGCCGCTTGCGCGACTGGATAACCGTACACGCCAGTGCTAATAGATGGAAAGGCAATCGTCTTGATACCGTGCTCCACTGCGAGTCGCAAACTTTCCCGATAGCAACTCGCGAGAAGTTCGGCTTCACCAGCGTCTCCACCCCGCCAGATCGGCCCCACAGTGTGGATGACGTACTTCGCGGGAAGATTTCCTCCTGTCGTGATAACAGCTTGACCCGTGGGACAACCGCCCTGCTTGGCGCGGATTGCGCTGCATTCTGCCGCGATGGCCGGTCCCCCGGCGCGGTGAATGGCACCATCGACGCCACCGCCACCCATGAGCCGCTCGTTGGCAGCGTTGGCAATCGCATCGACTCGTTCCCTTGTAATATCTCCGCGCACCAGCGCGAGGGTCGTTTGGTTGATTTTCGTCGTCATGAAGAATTCTCCTCATCGTCGCTTGCTCTTGGTCGGCTAGCACGACTTCCTGCGCCGCGTTCCTTCGCAGGCTCCCGTTGACACGCATCGGCCCAGTGCGTTGCAGCACATTCGCGGCCTTCGTTGCCAAGCGCACTGGCGATGGCCTCGCGCACCCCTTGGGGCCGAATGTGCGGAAAGGTCTGCTGGGCTGCGTTGTCGCGGACGACCGTCGGGTGGCGAATACTGTCGATCAGCTTCCGCCCAATTCGGGCGTACAAGGGCGTCACCAGACCGAGCCAGAGGCTAGAAAGGCGCGGCGTCAACAACGGCACGGGGATCATCAGCCGTCTGAGCTGGCGCTGACGCGCGTACTCCCGCATCAGGTCGCCATAAGAAACTGCATCAGGACCGCCGATTTCAAAGATCGCATGGTCATCGGTTTTTAGGTCGAGTGCGGCCGAGAGATATTGCAGCAGATCGTCAATCGCTATCGGCTGGGCGGTGACGTTTACCCAACGCGGAGTGACCATCACGGGAAGCCGCTCCACCAGCGAGCGAATCATCTCAAACGACAAACTGCCAGAACCAATGACGATGGAGGCGCGGAACTCGACGACCTGCACCCCCGATGCGCGCAAGACCTCGGCGACTTCCTGTCGGCTTCTAAGATGCGGGGACAGTTCCTCACTCGCTTCGCCGAGACCGCCGAGATAGATAATCCGCCCGACGCCAGCTCGCCGCGCCTCTTGGCCAAAGTTGTGCGCGGCCCGGCGGTCCTGTTCCTCGAAATCGCCCTTCGAACCCATGGAGTGGACCATGTAATAGGCAATCTCGACGCCGTCCATCGTCCCTGTTAGGCTTTCGCGGTCGAGGACGTTGCCGCTGATCACTTCCGTCGTTGGCGCAACGCAAGATTGGAGAGCCTCGGGACGCCGAGTTATACAGCGCATCTGATGCCCGGCATTTTGCAACACGCGCAGCAATCGCCCGCCGATATAGCCGGTCGCGCCCGTCAAGAGAATGGGTAAGTTCGATTTCTGGTTCATATTGGCCCCTTGACGTACAACGGTACTCGCACGGCTCAGTTCCTTTATTTAGTATCGATCTCTTCCAGCCGCGAGAGGCGCTGATCCATATTGTCGAGGAAGGGCTTGGGATCGTCGATGAACATCCGGGGAGAGTTCAACCGACGGCTCTGGATTTTGTGATGACGCTCTAAAGTCCTGAGACTCATCTCCATTTCTCGGAGGGCCCGATGCATCTCAAAGTGGAGTCGTCTGGGACGGCGTACCCGCAGAGCTGTCTGACCGGCGCGCTTGTAGAGCTGGCGCAGTCGATCAGCTAGCTGCTCCAGCCGTTCGCGATTCTTTTCTTCGATGCCTCCGCAATACAGGGCGATGGCGATGGCTAAAGAGAAGGCTATGACTATGGCTAAAAAGGATGAGAAATACCAGCTAAGATAGGTTGGTTCCATAACAGCCTCCTAGGGTCAGGTCTCGTCCATCCACCGCACTATTGCACCCTATCCTTCTCTCCATTGTAAAGAGCACAGTGGAGGATCCGGCAGCGAATCGCGAAGCTTCGCGTTGAGCGCCAGCAATTTCTTCTTACAATTATACTAATAGACTAGTACATTAGTTCACATGCAGGTTAGCATCAACTTGCGTGACCGCACTCCCATTTACATCCAACTGGAGCGGGGGTTGAGAGCGGCGATTGCCGCAGGACGCCTCCGTGCTGGTGATCAGCTACCGACGGTTCGGCAACTCGCAGGCGACCTCCGCATCAATGCGAACACAGTCGCGCGCGTGTACAGCGAGCTCGAGCGCGCCGGCGTGCTCGAAACCCGGCGAGAGGTCGGCTCGTTCGTCAGCGCCACCCGGGCGCAGGCCCGGCCACGACGTGAACGCGACCGCCGCCTGAGCGCGTTCGTCACGCGGCTGTTGGCCGATACCGATACCGAGGGGTTCACCAGCGACGACGTCCTAACGGCACTTCGCACACATATACAGGGAGAAACATAGCTACAGCAACTTATCGATCAGCGTTCGAATCCGTGGGGTCGGTCGAGATGCGAGACATCGGATGGGCTCCGCAGAGAGGGAATTGAGGAAATGATCGACCAGAAGATGGAACGCTACTTTGCCGATTGGGCCAAGCGGGAGGAGGTCGCCGAGTCCATGGTCCCGCTCATCGGCAAACTCTACCGGAATTACGGCGTAGTCACCACGATCTACGGCCGCTCCCTGGTCCACAACTCCACGATTGACATCCTCAAGGCCCACCGCTTTGCTCGCCAGGTGATCAAGGACGAACTCTGCGTGTTTTCGAGCTTTGCGGTCCTCCAAGCCCTGTCCCGGCTAGATCTGGCCCCGACGCGGATAGATATCGGCAAGTTGACTACCCGATTCCACCGAAGTAACGCGAACGGGGATGTGGACGCTTTCGTGCGCCGGGAACTGGCTGAGATCAATGGCGGGAAGAAGCTGCTGGACAGGCCGCAAGACGTGGTACTCTACGGCTTTGGCCGAGTCGGACGCATCCTGGCGCGGATCCTGATCGCGCGCAGCGGCGGGGGCGATAAGTGGCGGCTGCGGGCCGTAGTGGTACGCACAGGCTCGGAGGGCGACTTGGTGAAACGGGCCAGTCTGCTGCGGCGAGACTCCATTCACGGCCCCTTCAAGGGGACCATCGTCATGGACCGGAAAGAAAACGCTATCGTCGCCAATGGCAACATGATCCGCCTTCTCTACTCGGACACCCCGGAAGACGTGGATTACAAGGCCTACGGCATTGAAAACGCTATTGTGCTCGACAACACCGGTGTCTGGCGGGACCGCGAGGGCCTTGAGCGCCATCTCCAGGCCCCGGGGGTCGCCAAGGTCGTCCTGACCGCACCCGGCAAGGGCGATGTCCCCAATATAGTCTATGGCATCAACAATGATTGCATTGTGGAGGAAGAACAAATCCTCTCCGCCGGCAGCTGCACCACCAATGCCATCGCGCCGGTGATCAAGGTCGTGCACGACCGCTACGGCATCGTCAGCGGCCACATTGAGACCTGCCATTCCTACACCAATGACCAGAATCTCATCGACAACTATCACAAACACGAGCGGCGGGGGCGCGGGGCACCGCTGAACATGGTCATAACGGACACCGGGGCGGCCAGCGCCGTAGTCAAGGTCCTGCCGGAACTAAAAGGCAAGCTCACGGCCAATGCCATTCGCGTGCCCACCCCCAATGTCTCCCTCGCCATTTTGAATTTGAACTTAGAACGGGAAGTCGGCACAGAGGAGATCAACACCTATCTGCGGGATATCTCCCTCGATGTACCCCTGGGGGGCCAGATCGATTATACGAGCTCGCCCGAGGTGGTATCGAGCGACTTCGTCGGCAATGAGAGAGCCGGTATCGTCGACTCGGGAGCGACCATTACCCAGGGCAA
>JAPPEG010000216.1 GCA_028875345.1 Gemmatimonadota bacterium | reverse complement strand
CCGTCGAATCCCGCGTGGTCAAAAAGCCGGAGCAGTTGTCCGCGGTTGACGGCCTAATCTTCCCCGGCGGCGAGAGCACGACGCTAATTAAGCTCATGGACTCTTGGAGTTTTTGGGCCCCGCTGCGGGACTTCGCCACGGCCGGCAACCCCATTTTTGGCACCTGCGCCGGAATGATCCTGTTGGCCCAAGGCGTCTCCAATCCGTCGCAAAAGTCCCTCGGCCTAATCGATATCGACGTCGAGCGCAACAGCTACGGCCGCCAAGTCGATAGCTTCGAAGGGGCGGGCGTTTGGGCGGCGGATGGACAACCGCGATCCCTGCCGATGATCTTTATCCGCGCACCCCGCATCGCGCGGTTGGGCGACGGGGTCGCGGCGCTGGCGACCTGCGGCGACGATGTGGTTGTGGCGCGCCAAGGCCAAGTGCTCGTCGCCTCGTTCCATCCCGAACTAACCAGTGATTTGAGCATACATCGGTATTTCGTCGATATGGTTGGGCGCTAGGAAATCAAAAGCAGCCGACGATGGTCTTTGGTATTGAGAGACTTCTAAACCCTCTAGGAGGCAGCCGTGCGCCTCGCACTGACCTTGTGCCTGCTCTTGTTTAGCCATGTCTTAGCCGAAGTTCCACTCCCCATCGTCGAGCAAGGGCAGAGCCGAACCCGCGTCGGCGTCCACCCCGAAGCGGGCGAGTGGGAGCGCCGCGCCGCCAGCGACCTAGTGCATTATATCGAGGAAATGAGCGGTGCCCGCCTGCCGCTCATTGACCAAGCCGACGCCCTACACCAGGCCCTAGCCGAAACCACCCCGCTCATCCTAGTAGGCCGCGCCGCCCTCACAGCCAAGCCATCCTTAGAACCCCGTCTGCAAGCCTTGCAAAAGCCCCGGCCCGTCCTGCGCAGCGATGCCATTATCGCCCAGCGCCAAGGCAACCGCATCTATCTAGTCGGGACCAACGACGAATCGCACTACTATGCCGCTGTGGAATTGCTACACCACTGGGGCTGCCGTTGGTATCTGCCCACCGACTTCGGTGCCAGCATTCCCCAGCAATCCTCCCTAGCCGTCGACGCCCTCGACGTAGCTTATGCCCCGCCCTTTGAGGTGCGGCGCTACTGGCTCTCTTGGCACGGCGACAACAGCGGCCGCGCCGAATTCATGCGGCGCAATCGGCTCAACGACCTGTCCGTGCCAGCCGGCCACGCCTTGGGCCACTACGTCGACGATCTGCCGGGCGCTGGGTCCTCAGCCCAGGCCATCTGCCTGTCCGATCCCGCTACGGCCCACCACATTGCCGCGCAAGTCATGGAGCGCTTTGCCGAGGGAGCCCAAGCCGTATCCCTGGGCATGGACGATGGCCTCTACGATCTGGCCTGCGCCTCTGACTCGGTTTTGGCCGCCGGCCTATGGGACAAAAACTTCATGGCCCCGGCCCTCACCGACCCCTTCATGGCCTTGTACAACAACGTCGCCGAAATAACCCAAACCCGTTTTCCCGACCGCCGCATTGGCTTTCTGGCCTATTCCAATATCACCTTGCCGCCCCAGCGCCACACGGTGGCCGCCGAGCCTCTGGTAGCGTATCTGGCACCCATCGACGTCTGTCCCATCCACGGCATGGACGATCCCGCTTGTCCACCTAGCCAAGAGTACCGCGATGTCATGTACCGCTGGGCCCAGACCATGCAGGGCCGCCTCATCATCTACGACTACGACCAAAGCATGCTGGTCTGGCGCGACATCCCCAATCCCTCTATCCAAGCCATCCGCCAAGACATCCAGCACTACCGCGCCGCTGGCATCCTCGGAGTCGATACCGAAAGCCGGGGCGCTATGGCAACGACTTTCCTCAACCTATACTTGAGAAGCCGTCTCTACTGGGATCCCGATGTGGACGTCGAAGCCATGCTGGAAGAGTTCTATCCCCGCTTCTTCGGCCCAGCCGCCGCGCCCATGCGCGCCTATTGGCAGGCCATCCACCGCGCTTGGGAACAAACCCCGTCCCACGAGCACGAATTCATGCTGGCCCCCACGGTGTACACGCCAGAGTTGGTGCAAATGCTGGCCCCCCGCGTCGCCGAGGCCGAAATCCTAGTCGCCGATTTACCCTCTGATGACTTATTCGTCCAGCGGGTGCGCTTTGTCAGGGCTGGTTTTGGCGTTTTGCAAAACTACATGGACATGGTCGCCCAAGCTGTCACGCAGGTGAATTATCCAGCCGCCGTACAGGCCGGCGAACGGGGCCTTGCTTGGCGCGACAGCCTGACGCAAATGCACCCTACATTCACCACCACCCGTCTAGAGCAAGGCGATCCTTGGTGGACCGGCGAGGTCAATCAGTACCGGGATCTGGGCAAATTAACTCACGGCCCCCAAGGCCACCTAGTGCAAAAGCTCCCTCTCGAATGGACCTTCCGCACGGACCCGCACGACGCTGGCCTGCACCAAGGCTGGGGGCGTCCCGATCTCGACCTGTCGTCCTGGCGACCGCTGCGCACCAACCTCTACATGGAAGTCCAGGGAGTTGCTGCGGCCGATGGCGGCGAGTACAATGGCTTTGTCTGGTATCGCACGGACATCGAGATCAGCGAAGCTAAGGCCGGCCAAACGCTCCACATCCGCTTTCCCGGCCTGTTCGGCAAAGCCTGGCTCTACGTCGATGGCTACTTAGTGGGGCACCGCGACTGGCGTCCCATGTGGTGGCACAACGACTACCGCTTCGAATGGGATGTCGATCTGAGCGAGGTCCTATCTCCCGGCACCCACACCCTAGCCTTGCGCCTGCACAACGAGCATCACATGGGCGGGATCTGGCGCCGTCCTTTTCTCTATGCGAAGCGCATGTAGCGCGCAGGCTAAAGCATTCAGATCGAGGGAAGTCCCAATCCGCCCGCACAAAACCGACCAACCTGAAAGGAACCGCCCATGATCGTCGATACCCACGTCCACATCTGGGAAATGTCCGAAAAATATCCCATCGGACCCACCGCCCCCAACTGGACCTCCAAGCCGGACGAACCCGCCACCGCCGACGAGCTGATCGAGGACATGGACCAAAACGGCGTTGACCGCAGCGTCTTGGTGCAGACTAGCTGGTCCACCTGGGACAACGGCTATATCGCCGATTCGCAGGCGCGCTTTCCCGACCGCTTTATCGGCCACGGCATGCTCGACCCGCAAAATCCGGACAATGCCGATCAGGTGCGCTACTGGATGGAGGAACGCGGCTTGCTCGGTTTCCGCTTCCATCCCATGTACTACCCAGACGAAAAAGTCCTGACCACGCCCCAGAACCGTCCCCTGTGGGAAGTCCTAGCCGCAATGGGCGCCGTCATCCAATTCCATCTCAACGCCACTTGCGCCGATCAAGTAGCTGAAATCGCCCGCCGCCATCCGCAGATGCCCCTGCTGCTGGACCACATGGGCTATCCCAACCTCGACGAGCCAGCCGAGGCTTTTCAGCCCATCGTCGAGCTAGCCGACTTCGACAACGTGGCGGTGAAAATATCGGATGTCCACGGCCGCTCGCAGCAGGCTTTCCCCTATGCCGACGTGCATCCCTTCATCCAGCGCCTGCACCACGCCTTTGGAGCCGAGCGCATGCTGTGGGGCACGGGTTATCCGGGGCACCACCGCACCAAGCACAACTGGCCGACCTTGGCCGAAGAGTTGCGCCTAGTGCAAGAGGGTTTCGACTTTCTCAACCCGCGCGAGAAGGACCAAATGCTAGGCGGTACGGCCGCCCGCATATGGGGACTGACGTGACCTTGGCAAAATTCAACAGAATCAATACTGTATATTTAATATTTAGAGTCGTGGAAAAACCGCGAAGGCAGCCATTAACTACCTAGGTTGACCTATATGCCCACATCTTTCCAAGAACTTTCCAATTTCATCTGGGCCGTCGCCGATTTGCTGCGCGGTCCATATCGTCCCCCGCAATATGAGCGCGTAATGTTGCCGATGACGGTGCTACGACGTTTTGATTGCGTACTAGAACCGACCAAGGAAAAAGTACTGAGAAAATACGCGTCTATGCAGGAAGGTAAGGTTAAAAATCTCGACTCAATCTTGAATCGAATAGCAGGCAATGGCGAAGATATTGGCTTTCACAACCATAGTCGGTTCGATTTCCAGAGCCTCAAAGGTGATCCAGATAATATCGTCCATCACCTCAGTGGTTATATCGATGGTTTTTCTGAAAATGTGAAAGAGATATTCAGTCATTTCAATTTTGGAACGGAAATAGAAAAGTTAGAGGAAGCCAACCGGCTCTATCAGGTGGTGAGCAAATTCGCTGATATCGATCTATCCCCGGAACGGATAGACAATATAACGATGGGACTGCTCTTCGAAGATCTGATCCGGCGCTTCAACGAAGCCGCTAATGAAACGGCCGGTGATCACTTCACTCCGCGCGAAGTGATTCGCCTAATGACTAATTTGCTGCTCGAACCGGACAACCACATCCTCACCAGCGCAGGCGTAATCGTCAAGATCTGCGATCCGACTTGTGGTACAGGAGGTATGTTGTCCGAAGCGCAAAACTGGATCCGTAGTCACAACGAGGACGCGACCGTAATCGCCTATGGCCAAGATTACAACCCACGCTCCTACGCGGTAGCTGCCTCGGATCTGTTGATCAAAGGGCACAGGGATAGTAAGATCGCCTTTGGTGATACCCTGATCAACGACCAATTTGACGGCGAGCGCTTCGATTATCTGCTCGCCAATCCTCCCTTTGGCGTCGATTGGAAAGGACAACAGGCCCAGGTGGTCGCCGAGCACCAGCGCGGGGACCGCGGGCGCTTCGGGCCAAAGCTACCGCGCGTCAACGATGGTGCTTTGTTGTTCCTCTTGCACATGATCGCCAAGTTTGAGCAAGTATTGCCCGAACAAAAGAAAAATGGCGCACGTTGCGCTATCGTCTTCAACGGCTCGCCGCTTTTTACCGGAGGCGCGGGTTCGGGTGAGAGCGAGATCAGGCGCTGGATCATCGGAAACGACTGGCTAGAGGCCATTGTCGCTCTGCCGGAACAGATGTTCTATAATACGGGGATAGGCACCTTTGTCTGGGTCGTCACTAATCGCAAGGTAAAAGCGCGCAAGGGCAAAATCCAGCTCATCGACGCCCGCGAGCGCTGGAAACCTATGCGCCGTAGCCTAGGGGACAAGCGCCGCTATCTGGATAACGATACTATTGAGGCAATCACCCGCGAGCATGGGGCCTTTGAACCAAGCGAGACTTGCAAAATCTTCGAAAACAGCTATTTCGGTTATCGCCGCATCACTGTGGAGCAGCCGCTACGCTTGCGTTTCCAGATCACCGACGACGCGAAAGAACAATTTTTGGACGCCTGTCCAGAATTCCTCGATATGGTGCGGGACCTAGAGCGGACATTAGGCACCGACGCTTACGACGACTGGAACGAGGCGTGGGCTGTTGCGCAGGGGCTGGCCAAGGAGGCGGAATTGCGCTGGACAGCGGTAAGCAGGAAGCATTTTCGCAATAGTTTTACCGAAATAGACCCAGAAGCCAAACCTGTCATATCTAAACGCGTTAATGCGAGTGGCCTAATCGGCCCCGAGTTGTTTCCCGGACAGACACTGATCGATTCTATGAATCCGACAAAATTCAACGCTCTTTTTGGGCTCTATGCCGACGAGTCAGACAAAAAGGGACGGGTAGTGGAATACGAAGCTGACCCGGCACTACGCGACTTTGAAAATGTGCCGCTGAAAGAAGATATTGTTTCCTACTTTATGCGCGAAGTTCAACCATTTGTAGAGGATGCGTGGATCAACAGGAGTCAAGTGGATGAGAAGGACGGCGGTATTGGCAAAGTGGGCTATGAGATCAACTTTAATCGGGTCTTTTTCAAGTACAAACCGCCACGTCCGTTAGAAGAAATAGATGCGGAGTTGGCAGCGGTGGAGAATCGGATATTGAAGAGGTTGAGCAAGGTGACAGCATGAGCGCATTAGCTCAGATAGAATTAGATGAGCGAGATCGTTTAGTACCATGGCAACCTTGCAATGCCAATGATTGGAAGCGATTGCAGGCTAAGCGGATCTTCAACATCGCCCTTGGTAAAATGTTGCAACCTAATGCAAATAATTCAGACGATGAAGAAGTATCATATCTTAAAGCGCTCCACGTACAGTGGGGAAAGATTGAGTTAGAAGACTTACCAAAGATGTGGGCTGCTCCATGGGAAATTGAACATCTCAGTCTTGAACCGGGAGACCTTCTAGTATGCGAAGGAGGTGAAGTTGGACGCGCAGCACGTCTGATGGTAGAGCTTAAAGAAAAGTGTATAATTCAGAACGCTCTTCACCGCGTTCGTAGCGAAGGGCTAGGCCATGTCGGCTTTCTCGAATACTGTCTCATACATGCATCGAATATGGGTTGGTTCGATGTCCTTTGTAATCGTGCAACAATAGCCCATTTTACCGTTGAAAAATTCCGTAACCTCTGGCTGCACTTACCTTCAGTTGAGACTCAGCGTCGTATATCTGACTATCTCGACGCCGAAACCGCCCAAATCGACGAGCTAATTGCCGAAAAAGAGAACATGCTGCAACTACTGGAAGAGAAATGGGCGGCGCTGATTAGTCGAGTGGTCACGCGAGGGCTCGACGAGGAGGTGGTAATGAAGGATTCGGGACTTGAATGGCTCGGGAAAATTCCGGCGCATTGGGAGGTTAAACGAGCTAAGCAATTATTTTCAATCAGAGATGAACGCTCAGAGACAGGCGAAGAAGAATTGCTAACGGTTTCCCATATCACTGGGGTGACACTACGTTCAGAAAAAAATGTATACATGTTTAAATCCGAGGATATGACTGGCTATAAACTATGTTATTCTGGTGACCTAGTAGTTAATACTCTATGGGCTTGGATGGGAGCAATGGGCGTAGCATCGCATAATGGTATAGTAAGTCCTGAGTACCATGTTTATGTTTCTAAGGGTATTATATTGCCTTCGTATATCGAGATGTTCTGCAGGTCTAAGCCTTTTGTTGCAGAAATAATACGTCACTCGAAAGGGGTTTGGTCTTCAAGATTGCGGCTTTATCCTGACGCGTTTTTTAATATCTTCTTACCTGTTCCTCCAAAAAAAGAACAGGAAGATATAGTCTATTTTCTCTCTAATGAGCGCCTTCATACCTCCAAACTTGAAAGCGACTTAAAGCACTCCATCGCTCTCCTCAAAGAACGCCGCAGTGCCCTGATCACTGCCGCAGTCACCAACCAACTAGATCTCCAAACTCTATCCGCATGATAGTACGCCAACTCAGACTCGCCAACTTTCGCGCCTTCGAGCACATCGAGTTGGTCTTCGAGGAAGATCTCAACGTCATCGCTGGTGTCAATGGACTAGGCAAGTCGAGTATTCTCCAAGCACTAGCCGCGCTCTTCTCCCACGCCATTCCGGATTTTACCCCGGCAACGACAAGACCGACTTATTTTACCGATGAGGATATTTATTGTGACGAATCCTTGCTCGATACATCGGCTATTTTCAGCGTTGAAGGCACTTGGTTATGCTACGCGAGTTTGCAGCGTCTAGCCGGATCGAACGATGAAGCTAATACGTGGAATTGCGCTTGGCTTAAGCCAGATATGAATAAGTCTCTGCATGAATTACTCTCAGAACGTACCTTAACAGGAGACTTAGCAGCAGGTACAGCCGAGCGTGAACAAATGTTGTTCGCGCTCAAAAATAGGCCCAACCATCCACACGTCATCTACTTTTCTCCTACACGCCAATTGCCTGGTCGTCCTCGGACACTACCCGAACTCAAAGCCTTTGAAGTCGCTAATGCCTACAGCTTTGCTCTGCAAGACAGACAAGTCGATTTGCGCGAGTTTATGCACTGGTTTCGCGTGGTAGAATCCGGAATCGGTAGCTCAAATCAGCAAGGCACTCGCATATTGACCAAGCTGCGCGAGGTAGTATCCGATTTCGTCCCCGCGTTCACTAACCTCCGCGTTGAAGAAATGCCGAATTTGCGCTTCGTCGTCGAGAAAGACGGTGTGCCACTTGCGCTAAACCAGCTATCGGATGGTGAGCGCGGCCTGTTGGCGATAATTTTCGATATCACCCGACGCCTCGCCATCGCCAATCCTATCCTGGACGATCCCATTGCCGACGGCAAGGCAATCATATTGATCGACGAAATCGAATTGCATTTGCACCCGAAATGGCAGCGGCAGGTCTTGCGGCGTTTTAAGGAAATATTCCAGAATTGTCAGTTCATCGTCACTACTCACTCACCACAGGTAGTAGGCGAAGTGGAGAGCCGTTGCTTGCACTTTTTGATGCAAGAAGATGACAAAGTCATCCCTTGGACACCGCCGCGCTCGCTCGGGCTGGACTCTAGCCGAGTGCTGGAAGAATTAATGGATGTAAGGGCACGCAACGCAGAAATCGACGAGCAACTGAATGTGCTCTCTCAGTTAATTGACGACGAGGACTTCGAAAGGGCGCAACAGTGCATGGACAAATTAGCGCAGACGTTGGGACAAGACGATCCCGAACTGACCCGAGCGCGCACGCTGATAGCATTTCTAGAGGATACGGAGTGAAGACAATAATTAAAGGCTCGGAACCGAGCTCCTTGACCCAGTACCGAAATACTCCAGGAGCTAACTACGAAGACCTCCCCCGAGACTCAAAGAATGAACTGAGGGCTGCTCTCTCCTCTGAACAAGGCGCTATCTGCTGCTATTGTATGGGCCGTATCTACCCTAAGAGATGCGGCATGAGAGTCGAGCACTGGCGCTGCCAGAGCGAGAATCAAGAACTGCAACTGGTATACAGCAATTTACTTGGGGCGTGCCTAGGCAACGAGGCAAAGCCCAACGAGAGAAAGCCCTTTAAAGAACTGTATTGCGATGCGCGCAAAGGCGAGAGTAACCTCTCGCTCAATCCGGCCAATCCCGAGCATCAAGTTGAGGCGTGGGTGCGCTACCATAGCAATGGCCGTATCGAATCGCCTGACGCAAAATTTAACTGTGAATTGAACCAAGTACTGAACCTCAATCACCGTTTTCTCGTCACCAGTAGAAAAATGGTCTTGGCCGGTTTCACTACTGGTCTAAAAAAACGAGGAGCGTTACGCAAAGACACCATACAGCGTCTAATTGGCGACTGGGACTGCACAAACATCAGCCAATGCCGGCCCTATTGCGGCGTTGTAGTTGCATGGCTGCGCAAACGCCTAGCTCGAGCATGAGCTTATGACCTCGACTAGCGAAGCAGCGTTTGAGACCGTCCTCTCCGACACTCTTCTGGATCAAGGCTACGAAGCCATTGAATCGGTGGCTTTCGATCGCGAGCGGGCGATTTTTCCCACAGTAGTACTCGACTTCATCCAGAAAACCCAACCGGATCAATGGGACAGACTAGAGGCGCTGCACGGTAACAAGACCGGCGAGCGGGTGCTGCACGATCTGTGCAAATGGATGGACACATACGGCTCTCTAGCGACGTTTAGGCACGGCTTTAAGTGCTATGGCCGTACCCTGCGCGTGGCATTTTTTAAGGCGGCCCATGGCCTCAATATTGATTTGGAGACACGCTATACGGCCAACTGCCTCGGGCTTACGCGCCAATTGCACTTCAGCCCCAAAAGCGAATTATCGCTCGATGTCGCGCTAAGCGTTAATGGTGTCCCAGTGGCAACACTGGAACTCAAGAACCCATTTACCGGTCAGACTGCGGAAGACGCGATGCGTCAATATCGTAAAGATCGCGATCCTCGTGAGCGCATCTTCGATTTCAAAAAGCGGACCCTAGTGCATTTTGCCGTGGATACCGAAGTCATCTATATGACCACGCGACTCGCTGGGGCCGCGACGCATTTCCTGCCCTTCAACCAAGGCCATGACGAAGGTGCAGGCAATCCACCAGACCCCCAAGGAAGGACATACCGCACGGCTTATCTATGGGACGAGGTACTGCAGAGAGACAGCCTACTTGACCTGCTGGCGCGGTTTCTACACCTGCAAACCGATGAGTGGATTACAGAAGAAGGGAAAAAAAGGAAAAAAGAAACCTCGATCTTTCCTCGTTACCACCAACTCCAGGCCGTGCGTCAGCTAGTACGAGAGGCGGCTACTGAAGGGCCAGGGTACAACTACCTAATCGAACATTCGGCTGGCAGCGGCAAAAGTAACACCATCGCTTGGTTAGCGCACCGTCTCTCGTCGTTACACAACGTGGACGACGAGAGAGTTTTTGACAGCGTAGTCGTGGTGACGGATCGGCGGGTCCTCGACAAACAACTCCAGGATACTATCTACCAATTTGAACACCGCCAAGGCGTCGTGCAGAAAATCGACGAAGATTCGCGGCAGCTTGCCCAAGCCCTAGAAAGTGGCGTACCCATCGTAATCACTACGCTGCAAAAATTCCCTTTCGTATCGCAGCAGCTACTAAAGTTGGCCGAAGAGCGGAATGAACAGGGAAGCGGCCGCCTACAGACGCGGCAATACGCTGTTATCGTCGATGAAGCACATAGCTCCCAGTCTGGAGAGACAGCTACAGACCTTAAAGAAGTGCTCGGCGGCGAGGGCTTGCATGATCAGGCGCGGCAGTTGGCCGAAGAAGAAGGGATCGAAGACCGCGACGACCTGTTCCGCAGTATGGCCAAGCGCGGCAAACAGGCCAATATCAGTTTTTTCGCTTTTACCGCCACGCCCAAACACAAGACTTTAGCTGTGTTTGGCCACGATGGCAAACCGACGCATCGTTATTCAATGCGCCAAGCCATAGAGGAGGGGTTCATCATGGACGTCCTCCTAAACTATACCACCTATGGGACTTACTACCGCCTGCTCAAAGAATGCGACGATGATCCGAATGTAGAACGCAAAAAGGCGGCGCGAGCCCTAGCGCGCTTTATGCGGCTACACCCGCACAATATCGCCCAAAAGACCGAGGTGATGGTAGAACATTTCTATGCGATGACTCGGCACAAGATCGGTGGCAAGGCCAAGGCGATGGTCGTCACCGGATCTCGCCTTGAAGCAGTGCGCTATAAACAGGGATTTGACCGCTATATTCGTAAAAAAAATTATCCGATAAAAACTTTGGTCGCTTTTTCGGGTATCGTTACTGACGATCAGATTCCAGAAAAAACGTATACCGAAGAAGGAATGAATCAAGGCCTCCGCGAGCGTGAACTGCCCGACGCCTTCGCCAAAGCAGACTACCAAGTCTTACTTGTGGCTGAGAAGTACCAGACTGGTTTCGACCAACCGCTCCTGCATACGATGTACGTGGATAAACGCTTGGCGGGCATACAGGCGGTACAGACTTTATCGCGACTGAACCGAACCCATCCGCTAAAGGAAGACACTTTTGTCCTAGACTTCGTCAACAAACGCGAGGAAATCCAAGAGGCATTCAAACAGTTTTACGAAGGTGCTGTAATGGGTGAACAAGTAGACCCAGCGCGCCTGTACGAGATTAAGGCCGAACTCGATGCGTCTGGAGTCTATTTGAATGAAGAAATAGACCGATTCTGCCAAGTATTCTTCAAATCCAAATCCAAACAGAGCCCAGCCGACCATAGGGAGATGAACGCCTCCCTCGATCCTGCTGTCGACCGGTTCAAAATCCTGCAGCAAGAAAACGTCGAGGCAGCAGAAGCGTGGAGGGGCCATTTGTGGGATTTCCGCAACCTGTATTCCTTCCTCTCGCAAATTATACCCTACCAAGACAGCGACCTAGAGCAACTTTATACCTATCTCCGTTTTCTCGCATCCAAGCTGCCCAAAAGATCGGTAGGTTCATCCTACCACTTTGATGACGAAGTGAGGCTTGAATACTATCGGTTGCAGAAAATTAGCGAGGGTTCTATTAGTCTCAGTGAGGGATATGTCAAACCACTCGACGGGCCTAGAGAAGTTGGCAGCGGGCTAATCCGTGAAGAACCTGTACGGTTATCCCGGTTGATTGATGTTATCAACGAACGGTTCGGTGCGGACTTCAACGAGGCAGATCAGCTCTTTTTCGATCAGATTATAGAGGCCGCAATACAGTACGATTCCCTACACCAAGCGGCACAGGCCAATGCAATAGACAAATTCCAGCTTGTTTTTCGACAAGTACTGGAATCGCTTTTTATTGAACGGATGGACCTGAACGAGGACCTTTTTGCCCGTTTCATGAACGAGAGCGAGTTTCAAGAAGTCGTAGCTGAAGGGCTGGGAAAAGATGTCTATGAGCGTCTATTGGGGGTCTTAAATTCACCTTCCTGAATAATATTGCCCACCCACCCACAAGGGAGGCCCGCATGACATTGGACATCAGCGACCAAAACATATACCAAGCCATCGGCGTCGAACCTATCATCAATTGCCGTGGCACGTTTACCATCATCGGCGGCTCCGTCGAACTCCCCGAAGTTGTGGCGGCCATGGAAGCGGCCTCGGGCTACTTCGTCCAATACGACGAACTAGCCGAAGCCGTCGGCCAAAGACTGGCTGAAATCACCGGGGCCGAATGGGGCCTGATTCCGGCGGGCTGCGCCGCTGGCCTCAAGCACATCACCGCAGCCTGCGTCACCGGCGGCAATCCCGAAAAACTGATCCGCATCCCAGATTTGACCGGCTTGGACAAAACTCAAGTCATCATCCCCCGGTACTCGCGCAACGCCTACGACCACGCCCTGCGCAGCATCGGCGTCGAAATCGTCATGGTCGAGACCCGAAACGAACTCGAGCAAGCTATCAATCCCCGCACCGCCATGATCTACATAACCACGGGGGCTGGCTCTGCCTCCGATCAGCCGCTTTCCCTAGAGGTCATCGCCGACGTGGCCCGGCCGCACGACATTCCCGTCCTCGCCGATGCCGCAGCCGAAGACCTCACCATCCCCAATGTCCACTTGCAAAGGGGTGCCACTGTCGTGGCCTACAGTGGTGGCAAAGCCCTGTGCGGCCCCCAGTGCGCTGGCTTAGTGCTGGGCGACAAAGCCTTGCTCCAGTCAGCGTGGCAATTCAGTTCGCCGCACCACGGGCCGGGACGCGACAATAAAATCGGCAAGGAAGAGATCATGGGGATGCTGGCGGCGGTGGAAGCGTGGGTGCGCCGCGATCACGACGCCGAATGGCAGACTTGGCTGTCTTATCTCGACCATATAGCCCAGCGGGTGCGCGACATCGACAGCGTATCAACCGAAGTCAACGATCCCACCGGCCTGTCCAACCGCGCCCCGGTCTTGACCATCAGTTGGGACCCAGCCGTCTTGCACATTACCGGCGCAGAGGTCGCCGAGGATTTCGCCCGCAACAAACCCCGCATTGCCGTGGCCAGCGGCGATGCCAACGGCCGCACTTCCATCGGCATCACGCCCAACCAGATGCAGCCGGGCAACGACGAAGTGGTCGCCGACCGGATTCACCGCATCTTATCCGCGCAACGCAGTCCCCAATCGACGGAGCTAGCCCCTCCGGCAACCGACGTCAGCGGTTCTTGGGATCTGACCATCAACTATTCGAGTAGCAGCAGCCAGCACCAGCTATTCCTCGAACAGGAAGGACATTGGATCGGCGGTACCCACATAAGCGATTTTTCCCAGCAGCCCATCGCCGGCGTCATCGAAGGCGATCAGGTAAAGCTGCGCAGCCAAGTGAGCCGCCCAGGCGATACCATCCCCTTCCTATTTGCGGGCCGCGCTGCGGCAGACCGCATTTCGGGATTCATTCACCTAGGCGAGTACCGCAACGCCGATTTCACCGCCTGCCGCTCCCAGTACGCAAAATCGCCGATCTCCATTGCCATACCCGGCGGCGCGCCGCTGGCTACCTAGAGTCCGGCGCGACCGCCTTCCAGCGCAAGGTCTGCGCCGCCAGCAGTTCGGCATCCGGCGTCGGCAGATCGCCGGTCGAGGGCTTGAAGACGCAGCCCTCGGCCAGCTCCAGGGGCGGTTGCGACAGATCGCGGCGGTAGAAGCGGGAGGAGGGGAACAGGTCGCCCGGATAGGAGAAGTTCTCCAGCGTCGCCAGCTCCACGCAGATCGATCCCCCCAGAGCGCTTTCGAGCATCCCCCCGACCCACACCGGCACGCCGGCGTCCCTAGCCATATCGTGCACGGCGAGGGCGTTGGTCAAGCCGCCGATCCTTCCCGGCTTGATGTTGATGTAGCGACAGGCGCCGATGCGCAGCGCCTGCTCGGCAGTGCGCGGATCGACGATGCTCTCGTCGAGACAGATGGGCGTACCGATCTGTCTCGCGAGCTCGGCGTGATCGAGTAGGTCGTTGTACGCAAGTGGCTGCTCGATGAAGGCGAGCCCCATGCCGTCGACGGCCTTGAAAAACGGCAGGTCGTCAAGGGTGTACCCGCTGTTGCAGTCGATGTGGAAGGTGGTGTCGGGGAAAGTGCTGGTGACGATTTGCAGCATTTCCAGGTCCCAGCCTGGGGCCGCTTTTAGCTTGATGCGCGGGAATCCGGCGTCGACGGCCTTCTGAATATTCCCGAGGAGCATGTCGTAGGAGTCCTGGATGCCGAAGTCAGCGCCGGCCGCCACGTCGCGGGTTTGGCCGCCGAGAAGCCGGTGCAGGGGGGTCCCGGTGATGCGGCTCTGCAGCGTCCACCAACCGATCTCCACGGCCGCCTTGGCGAAACTGTTACCCTTGAAAATCGCCAGCCGCTGGTTTAGCTCCGCGGCCGTGTCGTACTCGCGCCCCACGACCCAAGGCCCCATCACTTCGGAGATGTGGTAAAACGCGGACCCGGCGCTCTCGTTGAGATAGGTGGGCGCGAAGAAGGGAGTGCTCTCCGACCAAGCTTCGTACTCTCCGCTGGTCAGCTTGACAAGCACTGAGTGGATGTCGGAGTCTTCCCCATACGCCGTGCGCCAAGGATAGATGAGCGGCATCACCACGTAGTACACGTCGAGTCTGTCGATTCGCATCTATTGTTTCGCCTCTCCGGCCAGCGTCGTCACCGCTTCGACTAGCGTGTCCAGCTCCGCGTCGCTGGTGTAGAAGGCCACCGAGATCCGCACGCCGGTCGGATCGGTCATGTACGTGCCTCGTTGGACGATCTGCCAACGCTGCCTGAGGGCCGTGGAGACCTCGTCGCCCTCCATCCCTGCGATGGCGAATGTGACGATGCCGCTCCGAGTCTCGGGACGGCGTGAACTGACGACCTGCACACCGGGAATGGCGTCGAGACGCGCCCACAACCCCTCCGCCTTGCGGCTCGCCTCCGCCGCGATGGCCCGAGGTCCGCCGATGCAGGTCAGGAAGTCGAAGCTGGCACCGACTCCCAAGTAGAGCACGCTCGCCGGACTCCCCATCTCGTACTGTCGCGCTGAGGCTGAGGGATCGTGCGGACGCCGCAACGGCTTCAGAGCCTGCTGCGCATCTCTGCGGACGTAGAGGAACCCAGTGCCGATCGGCGCCAGCAGCCACTTGTAGCAGTTGGTGGCGTAGAAGTCGCAGCCCATGCCATGGAGATCCACCGGCAGTTGACCCACCGCCTGACAGCCGTCCCACAGCGTGAGGATTCCGCGGGCCCGAGCTAGGGCGCAGATCTCCTCAGCCGGCAGCAGGGTGCCCGAATCGGTGGTGACGTGACTGAAGCAGATCAGCCGGGTGCGTGGCGTGATGGCCTGTTCCACCCGTTCTAGGATCACGTCCTTGTCGTGGTCCAGCTCGACCTCCTTGATGACGGCTCCCTCCCGGTCGGCCAGCCCTTGAACGGACTGAAGCGGTACCGGATGCTCCTCGCTGGTGATCAACACCTCGTCACCCGGTTCCCAGCGCAGCCCCCCCAACACCATGCCAAAGCCGTCGCCGGTGCTCATGGTCAAGGCGATCTCTGTCGAGTCGGCCCCGAAGAAGTCGGCGATCTTCGCAGGGATCTCGGAGGCGGCCTTGCTCATCGCTTCATACCAGTCTATGGGATTCAGCCTGCCATCGGCCATTAGCTGATAGCCGGCGGTGATCGCCTGACTCACGCTGGCGGGTGCCTGGCCGACCCCGCCAGTATTGAGATAGACGCCGAATCGCAGACCCGGGATCTGATCTCGAATCTCAGCGACATCCATTCGCCTGTCCTCCCTCTGTGCTGACTATTGAACGCGCACCCCGGCTTGGAAAACCGCCCTGACGTCGCTGAAGGCGGCCACGTCTGCCGTCGGATCGCCTCCAAAAGCGACGAGGTCCGCAGATTTGCCGACCTCGATGGTCCCCACCTCATCGGCAATACCGGCCGCTTCGGCCGAGACCCGGGTCGCCGCGACGAGAGCTTCGGCCGGGGTGAAGCCGCATTCGATCAGTAGCTGAAGGTCGTAGTCTAAGTGGCCGAATTCGAGGGTGCCCACTCCTGAGTCCGTGCCGGGCACCACGCGCTCCTTCAGGCAGTAGTCGAGCATCTTCCGCATCACGTCCAGCCGCTTCTCCGCTCGTTGTTCGAGATGGGTGAGCGCTGCCTCCTCTTTGGCGCCCATAGTTCCCTCGTCGCGCAGCTTGCGCAGGCGCACCATCTCCGGGTAGTTGGTCCACGCCTGCAGCGTGGGACTCAGCCAGATGCCGGATTCGGCCAACATCTCGGCTACTTTCGGGTCGAAGCGCATCACGTGGTCCGATTCGAGAAACTCGACGTGCTCGATCAGGTCGATGCCGGCCTCGACGGCCCGCACCATCGACTCCTTGGCGCGGCAATGGGCAACAGTGAGGCGGTGAAACTGGCGCGCTTCGCCCACCAGGGCCTGCAGCTCTTCAGTCGAATAGGAGGCCAACCCCGGAATCGTGCCGGTCGTCCCGCCACCGGAGGCCATTACCTTGATGTAGTCGGCCCCCTCGTGCACGAGCCGGCGCACGGAGCGGCGGATTTCTTCCACTCCGTCGGCGATCTCGTTGCACATGTGGAAGTGGCCACCCGTGCAGGTGATCGGGCGACCGCTGACGAGCAGCCGAGGCCCGGAGATGTATCCGCGTTTCAGACCTTGCTTGAGGGTGAACCCGACCCTGTTGCGGGCGCCGTGCTCGCACAGGGTGGTGATACCGGCGCGCAGGTGCTTGCGCATGTTCATGGCCCCGATGAGTACCATGGTCTCGTCACTTTGCTGGAATGTCTGATCGTAGGGCTGGCCGTCCCCCGGGAGGCTGAGGTGGGTGTGGCCATCGATAAGACCGGGGGTGAGGCAGCAGCCATTCAAATCGACGGTCGGGGTATCGGGAGGCGTCTGCTGCTCCACCTGTGCCAATGGTCCGACCGCGGCGATCGCGCCATCTCGTACGAATACCGCCTGCCCGGCCTTGGCGCTGCCGCCGAGGCCGTCGGCGAGTAGTCCCGGGCGAATCAGTACCGTCTGTGAATTCGATTTAGACATAGTTTGTCTCCGTTGTCGTGTTCAAATTGTGCATCGGTCAAATTCGTCTCATATTCTTTGCGGGCCTACCCAATATAGAGGCCCGTCCTGCACTGGAGAACCTATCATGCTTTTCACCGACGCCCAAATCGAACACTACAAAACCCAAGGCTATCTGTCCGGCCCGCGCGTTTTATCCGACGAGCAGATCAGCGCGCTCAAAGAACGCATCGACGATATTCTCCACGGCCGCATCCCCTTCCCCAAACACCTGATGGGCGAAACCATCGAGCAGTCCCGCGCCAAGGGCCAACTGCCCTCGGTTAAGGTAGTCAACATCTTCCGCCGCGAACCGACCTTTGCCGCTCTCATCGACAACTCGACCATCAGCGCCTTGGCACACCAACTCATGTCCGGTCCGGTGCGCATGTGGGAAGACCAGATGATCTACAAGCCGGCCTACGACGCAAAAACCGCCTTGGCCTGGCACCAAGACTACACCTTTTGGAATCACGTTGGCCCAGCCGATATGGGCACCTGCTGGATCGCCCTAGACGACGCCACCGTCGATAACGGCTGCATGCACGTCATCCCGGGCAGCCACTTGTGGCAGATGCGCTATGACCGCGAGGACGCCGTAGTTGACGATCCGCACTGGCTGTTACAACAGGAGGGCATTCCCGCCGGGGCCGACCTCACTTCGGCACCCTGCGAGGTCAAAGCCGGGCACTGCCACTTCCACCACTGCCGCACCTTCCACGGCTCGTACGGCAACAAAACCGACAACCCACGGCGCAGCTATATCATGCACCTCATGCCCGGCTACACTCGGCGCCTAGGCGACAATTGGAACGAGCGCATGGGCAATGTCGAAACTGTGGGCGTGGGCGAAGTTGTCCAGGGGCCGGACTACCCAGAGTTGGTAGCCGTGTGAAAAAATTCCTCTAGGCAAAGGGAAAGGTGCCGTCGTACCCCCTAGGCCGCGACACGTGCCAGACGCCCTCGTGCATCGGCGTCATCTGATAGTGGCACACCACATTGCTGCGCTCCATATCGTCGCGCTCCTTGGCCCCTTGATGCGGTATGTGGCTCAAAAAGACGACGCAGTCGCCCGCCTTGGGGTAGAGGACGACGTGCTCCTGGGCGTCACACCAAGCCCCGAATTTGGGGCGGTCCTTGGGGTAGAGATGGGGAGGCTCCTGCAAATGGCCGTTTTTGACGTATTTGAGGTGGCCGTCTCCCGGCCCGTTGTCCTGTAGGTAATAGGTCGTATTGACTCCTACGGGCTGGGCCGCCAAGCGGTATTGCTCGACTTGACGCTTCTCCTCCCAATAGCCGTAGAAATCCATGTGCCACTCCTGCAGGTACGGCCCCGGATTGATGTGCGCCCGCAGGCTGCGTAGCTGGCATTGCTTGCCCATCATGCCCTCTAAATAAGGGCGCACGCTCGAATGGCCCACCAAGGGAGCGAAGGTTTCAGGCTCGCGGTCCAAGAGCGAATCAAACCACATATTGCCCACGGCGTTCAAGCCTTCCTCCCAACCCATTTCGCGCGCGTAGTCCACCCGCTGGCGAACCAATTCCGTCTCTTGGGGACTTAGGGCCCCTTCGATTAAGACATAGCCGTCGCGCTCTAATTGGTCCAGTTTATCCGCCACATCCTGCATTTTTTAGTCTCCTCTGTTGCGATCTAGGCGTTGCCAAATTAGGGCGCGTCCCCCGATTGGGCAAGCTCAGGAGACTACTTCTAGCCTCGCATCCCAGCCATCGCTCGCGATCCGCCATCGCATAGCGGTCAACCGCGCCAAAAAGCGCTCGTCGTGGCTGACGAGTAACAACCCACAAGGGCATCCGTCCAGCGCTTCCTCTAGGCACTCGATTGAAGGCAGGTCGAGATGGTTGGTTGGCTCGTCCATGACAATCAGATGCGGCACCCGGGCGATCCCCAGCGCCAGCAGGATTTTGCGGATTTCGCCGGGACTCGGCTCGGCGCTTTCGAGCAATCTGTGCGGTCTGGAGCCCAGTCGGCTCACCGCCGTCATCATCCGGCCCAACTCCGTCCGGGGCAGCGACCGCACCTCGGTGAGAATTCCGCGCGCCTGCTCAGCGCTGATTTCCTGCGGCATATAGACCAACCGCGCCTCCTCGATATTGAGCCGCCGCAACAGATGGCGCACCAAGGTACTCTTGCCACCGCCGTTGGGGCCAGAGAGTGCCACTCGGTCGTCCGGCCGCATCACTAGGTCGGGATGTTTGAGCGTCCGCCCCCCGCCTAGGTCGATCACCCCGGCCGCCAACCGCAGGAGCACGTCGCGTTTTGAACGCCCCTCGCCGAGCCATATCCCCAAGTCGTAGGTCTTCTTGAGATGGATCTCCTCGGCCTTCTGCCGCGCCTGTTCTAGGCGGCCGTCCATCTGCCGCAGCAGCCGGCCGCTCTGACCGTCCTTGCCGCTCATCCGCGCCAGATTGCGCTTGTGGCGCTCGCTGTTGTCCTTGCCCAAGCCCCGTTTGGAGCGCCGCTTGTCCGAGCGTGCTGCCGCCTCCCGCCGTCGCACTGCCTCGCGCTCGAGCTGGTCGCGTTGCCGCCGCGCCTGCTCGGCTGCGTGACGCAGGCTCTCCTCCTCCAGCGCCGCCTGTTCAATCCCCTGCGAATAGCCCCCAGGCCGCAAGGTGGCCCCAGGCGGATCAAGGAAGAGACACTGTCGGCAGAGCCGGTCGAGGAGATCCCGGTCGTGGCTGACCAAAAGCCCCACGCCGCGATAATCCCGCAACGCACCTTCCAACAGCGCCCGCGCTTGGGCATCAATGTGATTGGTCGGCTCATCGACGGCCAGCACCGGGGGCTCGAGCCACAGCGCCACCGCGATCTGTGCCCGCTTGCGTTCGCCGTGGCTCAAGCTCTCCCAGCGTTCGAGCCAGTCCGCCTCCAGCCCCAGCCGGCCCTTGATATTCCAAGCTGCGCCGTCCATCGCCGCCAGCAGGGGGCCCAATAGCGGCGGCGGATCGTCGGTGCGCTGGGCGCAATAGACGCTCTCCTCTGGACCTTGCACCGACCCGGCCACGGGGCGATAGGTCCCCACCGCGAGCTTGAGCAAGGTAGTCTTGCCCGAGCCGTTGGCACCAACGACCCCGGTCCACCCCAGCGGCAAGTGCAGCGTCAAGTCGCGCAACAGTGGCGCGCTCATCGTCTCGTAGGCGAATTCCACTTCGCTAAAGCGTATCTCGTGCAAACTCGTCTCCATTCCACAAAAAAAGCCGCCCGGATTCCGGACGGCTCGTTGGCCTTAGTATATCTAAAATGTCGACCGGTCTCTTACCCTGGCATACTTCACCCTGCAGCGTGCGGTAAAAGACTCGGCTCTACTGCTTGCTCACTCGCTGCGCGGGCTATTTCGCAAAAGACCAGATGCGTATCATCCCTACCTCGTATTTGGTCATCGTCAATTCTTTCGCTCAGAATACGCCTGACCCTGCCACAGTGTCAAGCCGCATTATTTCCAGTCTCCTCTTCCTGTGGGTCGGCACTATCCTCGTCCGCTTCGACGGTGGATTTGTTGGGGGTGGTCAAGGTGTCTTCCCAAGGGTTGATGACGTCCACGTCTAGGCCTGCGAAGTCCCCGACGTTCCGCGTCGCAACAGAGAGACCATGAACTTTGGCTGTCCCGGCAATCAACGCATCCCCCAAGTCCAGCACGCGACCGGAACGATGCGCCTGCGCCCGGAATTGGGCAGCCCGCTCTGCCCCGGTCCTCTCCAAGG
>JAPPEG010000066.1 GCA_028875345.1 Gemmatimonadota bacterium | reverse complement strand
TCGCGTCGAGGGCTGGGTCGTCGGGTTTGCCGCCGTCTTCGAGCGTGTGCCAAGCGGCGCGGCGCACCCGCGCGTCTTGATCTTCAAGCATCCGATAGAGCGCCTTCCAGACCTCGTCTATGCTGCGACGCACGTGACAGGGGCACAAAAAGGATGCCGCATGTAGGCGATCTTCTGGATCGGCACTGCGCGACATCTGCAACAGCTCTTGAATCTCTTCGCGCCCCACGCGCAGCTCGCCTTGGCGAAAAGCCGCCCGCTGATGCTTGTTCAGTCCCTGGTGCCGCGTCTTGCGTCCTTTTCTGCTCATGGCCAATTCTCCTGTCTCAATCTTGTTCCTCTATCCATAGGTCCTCCCCTTCAATCCTTTCTTCACATTTCGCTTCGCCTTCCGCAACAACCGGCCTCCCCATTCCGTCGGATATCTGCCCGTCACGCATCCCAAGCACAACTCCCCCTCATCACACCCTATTGTCTCCGCCAAATCCGCCACGTCCAGATAGCGCAGACTGTCCACCCCCAAGGCCCTCGCCATCTCCGCAAGCGTCTCGTTTCTAACCCGTCCCCCACGTCGCCCCTTGAGGAACTTCGGCGCGAACAACTCGCCTAGTGTCGACATGTCGATGCCGTAAAAACACGGCGCGACGATCGGCGGACAAGCCACCCGCACGTGTACCTCACGCACCCCGCCGCGCGATCTGAGCTGGCTCACCAGAGTCTTGAGCGTTAGCGAGCGCACGATCGAATCCTCGACCAGAAAGACCCGTTTGCCTTCCAGCACCGAAGGCAAGGGCGTGTATTTGCTCTGGGCACTCTGCTGCCGTACTGCGTCGGGCTGGATAAAGGTGCGTCCCACGTAGCGGTTGCGAATCAGTCCCTCCATGCAAGGAATCCCGAGGTGGTAAGCGAAAGCGTCGCCCGCCGCCTTCGCGGTATCGGGCACCGGCACCACTATGCTGTCTTCATCAATGAATTGATCTTCGCATGCAGCTAACCGCTCGCCCGCCGCCGCTCGAGACTGGTAAACTCCCATCCCATCGATCTGACTGGCGACATTCGAGAAATAGACCCACTCTAAAAAGCAGCGAGCATTTTGCTGAACCGACGCATAGCGCACGACGCGCAGACGACTGTCCTCGACAACGACCATCTGCCCTGGTTCCAATGCGCGGATATCCTCGAAGCCCGCATTGGTCAACGCCACCGACTCGCTCGCCGCGCCAAAGAGCTGCCCCTGGACCGCCCAGTGCATCGGGCGAATCCCCATTGGGTCGCGGGCGACGAACATCCTCCCCAGCGCGTCGAGAAAGGCGATGTTATAGGCCCCATCGAACATCGCCGCTGCCTCGCCCATCACCCGCTTGAGCGAAGGCTTGCGCTCACCGCGCAGGCCGTGCGCTAGGGCGTGCATGATGATCTCGGTATCAGTGCCCAGCGAGAAGTGGTAGCCGCGATCGTCCTGTAGCTGGCGCTTCATTTCGGCGTAATTGGCCAACTGGCCGTTGAAGGCAAAGCTGAACCACTTCCAAGGGCGGGCATGATGGCGCTCGAAGGGCTGGGCGTAGCGGGAGTCGGCAGCACCGGAGGTAGCATAGCGAGTGTGGCCGATGCCGGCGCGGCCGGCATATTCGCCGAGGATCGACCGGTGCTTGCCCGGATGCGAAGTGCGAAAAACCTCGGAGACGGTGCCGACGTCTTTATAGGTGTCGAGAAGTTGAGCGCGGTCGGGGTTAAAGGTGCTGAAGCCTGAGGCTAGTTGGCCGCGGTTTTGCAGGTCGAGAAGCATCCCCGGCAAGCTCGGTACCACATCCATCCACTTGCCGTTTTTGCCGCTGCGACCACTGGCCCCCGTCGGGGCTTGGTCCAACCAGTACAGCGCGACTACACCGCATTCGTGCCTCAGGTCTTCGCTCATTATCCAAGCCTCCGCGATGGGGTTTGCTGATAATATAAAATAAGTGGTTTCGGCATACCATTTACGCCGGTATTACTCAGCACGGGGATTTTTATTAAATTTCCTATGACTTTTAATCCACCGAAAGGAATTCGCCCGTGTTCGATCTCATTTCCACAGCCTACGCCCTCGGCGGCGGCCCCTCCGACGGCGGCCAACAGCCCAACCCCATCGCCTCGCTCCTGCCCTTTGCGCTGATGTTTCTAGTTCTCTACCTCTTGATCTTGCGGCCGCAGATGAAGAAGCAGAGAAACCAACAGCGGATGATCGACGAACTCGAAAA
>JAPPEG010000250.1 GCA_028875345.1 Gemmatimonadota bacterium | reverse complement strand
GGAGCCTGTCGTGCTCGGCCGAGCGCTCGGCCACGACGATGGTCCCCTCAATGACATTATTGGTCTCGTCCGTCTCGGGCAGATTGTCTTCCTTGTCCAGTATCCAGCGATAGGTGTACGTCCCTGGTTCAGTCGGCTTGAAGTGATAGTAGCCTTCGGACATTGAGGAGAAACTGCGCCTGCCCGGCTTCAACCCCCATGTGTCGTAATTGTAGCTGACGCGCTCGTCGTCAACGTACAAATCGACCCGATAGGTGCGGGGAGGAATGGCGTCGGTGCCTCGGTTGGCCTGATGTGTGACGAATACGACTCCATCTCCGACCACCACTTCCTCGGGTATATGGACGAGTTCGACGGCCACCAAATCGTAATTACCCTCAGGTGCTTCTTCGAGCGGCGCGGCATACGCCGACGACGCGAACAGAAAAACGGCTAACATGAGATAACGCATGGCTGATTCCTTCCTCATTCGCGGTAAAGGGCCTCGGCTAGCCCAAGCGTCCGGTGAAATTCGTCCGAAATATCGCTAGCGGCAACATGTTGTCCGTCAACATCAAGGATTACATCCTTACATTAACAGTACCCCCAAAGTCAAAACGCACCAAACTCACCCCCACTCCCCAGCCGGGCCGATCCAAGCGCCGAGTAAAATCGAGGCGCAGCAGGTGATACAGCATGAGCGAGACCCCCACCTCATGGTGGAAACTTTCCGCGTAGCGCGGGTCGTACCCCATTTTGGCGCGCCGCTCCGGATCAATCCACGTCCGCCCCGAAGCTCCGTGCACCACCAGCCCCGCGCCTCGCATGGCCCAGTCCCACAGTCCCAACAGCTCAAAGGGCGTGGTCTTGAAGTTGTGCTCCCAGTACAGGGCCGCGTAGTGCTCCCCTTCATAGGGATGGCCGCGCACCGTGCGGAAAGCGCCAAACGGAGAGAAAAATCCCATGCTGGCCTCCAAGCATCCAAAGCGCTGCACTGGCACATCGCCGATCGAGTATCCCGCCACCAGCCGCACATCGAGCGCGTTGGGCGTGACGCGGCGCTTGAGAAAGGTCTTGAAATGGCCGTCCAAGGTTAGGCGCAAACGAGTGAAGGAAAAGTCGCTGCCCAGTCCAGCACTGCTGTGCTCCACTCCTACTGCAACCCGCCGATTGGCCGTCAATCCAAAAGGCTGGTACGGCCCGCCCCATTCGAAGCCCGCCTCCACTGAGCGCAACCGACCTTCTTCAATAGCCGGATTGGGTCGCGGTTTCCAGTCCCGATTTAACAGACTGAAAGCAGTCGTCTCCTGTAGCGAAGAATGCTCCTCGTGGTTAAAGCCCACTGCCAAGCCAACCTGACTCGGCAGGGAAAGATGAAGCCGCGCTCGCAGCCTTTCGTTCCAGTAATAATCGAAATAGTCGTCCAAGCCCAACAGGAATTGGCCGCTGTTGAGCAAAGGGATATAGCTGTCTGAAGGAATGCGCGGCACCGGCCCTCTCCCGTACTCCACAACCACCTTACCCGCTGTCCGCTGCCAGCCGACCCGGCCCCGGTAGGACCAGCGCTTCAGACCGACGTTGTATCCGGTAGCGGCACCGATCTCCAGTCCGCCGCCCAGGCCCCGGTTCCCCTCCAGCCCCAGATGCGCCCCACCCACTCGGTCATATCGCAAAGCGGGCTTCAGATTGACCGATCCCCAGCGCGACGGCTCCACTCGCACTCCCGTCTTTTCCGTGGCCTGCTCCGTCCGCTCCTCCGTCTCTTCCCCTTGCTCCTTTATCAACAAACGAGCGAGAAACCCCGTCGGCTGGAAAGCCTTTTCGAATTGCATAGTGCTGTCGATAGTTGCATAAGCGGCCTGTTCCCGCGCCGATAGGGGCACCTTGTCGGCCAGTCGGGCAAAGGAACTGTCTTGAGCCACGGCCAGCGAATCGACCCGCAGCACTTCCTCGCTGGCGTAGAGCGAATCGGGCATATCGACATTGACTTGGCAATCGCTCAGCCGCGTTATCACGTTGTACTTGATCGCGGGAAAGTGCAGCCCCACCGTGCTGATTTTTACTGCCATAGAAGCTCGGTAATCGACCGGCAGCCACACCCCTCCGGCAAAGCCGCGGAACTGCTGTTGGTAGGCAAAATCCATGTGCTCGATTAGAGGCAGGGGAACGGCCGAGGTTGTGGTCGCCCGGTTAGGTGCCAACTCTACTTCGAGCAAGGCGAAATCCTCGTCCAAGACCGCGACGCGACCGACAAAAGCGGCTTGCAATTTATTTTTTGGCTCAACCGAGATGTCGAATACCACCTTATCGTCCAAATAGCGCTGGCCGATCAAGTCGAAGCGGTAGTGCTTGAGGGCGTCGGGATGGGTCGGCCCGATCAGTGTGTGGCCGATAAAGGGGATATCGTCGTCGTAGAAATTCACAAATCCCGCAAAGGCCGAGATGTATGCTTCTTGGGCTTCCAAATTTTGGGTCACGCGCCTCGACTTGACCACTTCGCGCAGCCCCCGCTCCCGCTCCCAATAAATCTCCGAGGCCAATTCGCCGATCGAGACGATGCCTTCTTCGTTTTCCAAAACGCGCCGGGCATAGGCTTGTGCCTGATAGCTGGCCAAGCTGGGCCGCCACTCCTGTTTGCGGCGGATGACTTGACGCATGATACCCTCGGCTGAGGTTTGGGCAGTCACCACGATGGGATCGAGCAGAAAGGGCACTGGCGTCAAGGCGAAATCGATCCGCTCCGCAGGAGCCGTCAACACGCGCTCTTGGGAGACATAGCCGATGTAACTCACTGTCAATGTCGCTGGTAACTGCTGCACCTTGAGCGAGTACTCGCCCTCGTCATTAGCTATGGTCCCGCGATAGGTGCCGGCTAGCTGTACGGTAGCCGCTGGCAGGGGCTGCCCGGTGGCCGCGTCGGTGACAGTGCCGCGCACCAGCCACGGCTGGGCATGGACTGTGGGGACGGTCCATAAGGCAGCCAAAATAGTCATAGCCAAAAGCAAATTCGCGTTAATTTTTCTGCAGTCCATAAATATCCCGACTCATTCGTGGTGTAGCGCCTATAGCAGAACCATCTTCAAAACTGGTAGTTCCGGTGAATACTTGTAGAACACTCAAAGTTAGTCTTTTTGCAGTCCATAACATCCCAACTCATTCGTGGTGAAATGCCTATAGCAGAACCATCTTCAAAACTGGTAGTTCCGGTGGATGCTTGTAGAACGCTCAAAGTTCGTTCAACAGCGAGCCGATAACCGTGTCGATCTGATCAACGGTATCAGAACTGAGACCCGTGATATCTAGGACGACTTTGCCTTCGTCGTTGACAATTACATGACGCGGATAAGCTGTGCCGAGAATGCGCGCAGCCTCGGCATTCGCCACGGCGATGTCGTAGATGAACGGATGCTTCTCTAGGAACGGCGGCAACTCCGCTATTTCATTGTCGGCAATAGCGAGGAACTCGACGTCGTGCCCCTCGTACTTCTCAACCAGTTCGTTGAGTTCGGGCATCTCCGCGATACAGGGTGAACAGGCGGTATGCCACCAGTTGATGACCACGGGCTTGCCGCGCAGCGCCGTCAGGTCGATAGCACTGCCGTCGAGCCGAGTAACAGTCACATTCGGCATCTCAAAGCCCATGGCGAGGGCGACCCTTTGCTCACTGCGCTCGATTACTAGCCGATCCCCTGTCGCCGATACATCAACCTCTTTGTAAACTTGATCGTTGATTAAGAAAGGGTTGATGACCTCGAAAACCTCATCCTCCAGCACCTCGGTTTGGCCGTATAGACTGGTCAGGAACACGCCGTCTCCATCGCGGTCAATCAGGAGATCATGCGAAGTCCTCCCCAATGAGTCAGCACGTGGGGAGTAGGCTCCAAAATACGGCCCCCTCACTAAGGCTATGGCATAGCGCTGGCCACCAATGTCGGCTTCGCCCAACCGCAGTTCGAGATTGCGGTACATCACGAAATTCCGTTCGCGATTGATAAAAAATTCGATCTTGAACTCAGATACTTGGCCGGCCGGGGACACGATCAGTTCGGCTCGCGGGGCCTCGCGAACGCCATCAAGAGAACCTGTTGTCAACTGGAGTCGCTGCGGTTGTGCAGTGGAATCGGCAGCGGCAAAGGCGATATCCTGTCCGTCGCTATCCAGTCCCACTATGACAATCGGCTCAGCCGGCGAATCGAGGAACGACAAGCGGGCGTGCAGGGGTGCATCAATGTCTAGCCCGGCAACCGATTGGATCTCGGGCAATCCTTCCGTCATCCGCGAGATAGCCAAACCACCCGGCATATACGGCTGGAAGAGATGCTTTACGGAATCCTTGTGCACGGGTTCCATGGTCACCGTGATACTCTCCGAGCCAGCCGGTCCATAACTGAACGCCGTGGCGACGAGGGCGATGATAGTGATGGTAGATTTGATCGATTTCATGGTATCCTCCTATGGGAGGTGCGGAGTGCGTAGCAATGGAATGCTCAAAGTTCACTCACCAACAGCGAGCTGATAACCGCATCGATCTGGCCAATGATACCAGAACTGCCACCGCCGAGATCTAGGACGACTTTGCCTCTGCTGTTGACAATTACATGACGCGGATAGGCCTGGCCGAGAACGCGCATGGCCTCGCCGTTCCCCAAGACGATGTCATAAGAGAACGGATGCTTCTTCAGGAACGGCGGCAACTCTGCCATTTCATTGTTGGCGATAGCGAGAAACTCGACGTCACGACCCTCGTACTTCTCGACCAGTTTGTTGAGTTCGGGCGTCTCCGCGATGCAGGGCGAACAGGCAGTGTGCCACCAGTTGATGACCACGGGCTTGCCGCGCAGCGCCGTCAGGTCGATAGTGCTGCCGTCGAGCCGAGTAACGGTGACATTAGGCATCTCAAAGCCCACGGCGAGGGCCATCTCTTGATGGCTTCGCTCGATTACTAGCCGATCCCCCGTCGCCGATACATCAGCCAATTTGTAAAGTTGATCGTTGATTAAGAAGGGCTCTTTGACCCCGAATATCTCATCCTCCAGGTCCCCGGTTTGGCGGCCAGAGGGGAGAACTAGGAATGTGCCGTTCCCATTGCGATCAATCAGGAATTTATGGTTAGGGAAATCCGACGAGTCAACGGATAATGAGTCGTCGGGTAGGGAGTAAGTTCCAAAACTCGGATCTCTTATTAAGGCTACGGCATAGCGCTGGCCACCAATCTCGGCCTCGCCCAGCCGCAGTTCGAGATTGCGGTGATGCACGTAATCCCAGCGGGAATTTTCTATCCGCTCGATATATAGTTCGATTTTGAACTCAGGCGCTTGGCCAACCGGGGGCACAGTCAACTCGGCTCGCAGGACTTCATCTTGGCTGGGAAGGCGCTTGAAAAAACCGCGAGCGAGCTGGAGTCGCTGCGGTTGCGCAGTGGAGTCGGCAATGACAAAGGCAATGTCCTGTCCGTCGTTATCCAATCCCACTAGGACAATCGGTGCAGCCGGCGAATCGCGAAACGACAAGCGGGCATGCAGGGGTTCATGAATCTCTAGTCCAGTAACCGATTGGATCTCGGGCAATCCTTCCGTTAGCTGCGCGCCCCAATAGATGTATAGAGGTGGCTTGAAGAGATGCTCTACGGAATCCTCGCGCACGGATTCCATTTTCACCGTGATACTCTCCGCGCTGGCTATTCCACAACTGAACGCCGTGGCGACGGTGGCGATGATAGTGATGGCAGATTTGAGCGATTTCATAGTATCCTCCTATGGGAGGTGTGGAGTGCGTTTGGAATGGCAAGCTCAAAGCTCGCTCAGCAGCGAGCCGATAACCCTATCAAGCCTGTCAGTGATATCAGGATTGTAGCCTAGGTTGTCGTAGACGACTTTGCCGTCGCCGTCTATTATCACATGACGCGGATAACCTTGGCCGAAAACATGCACGGCCTCTTCATCCGCCAAAGCGATGTCATAGGTGAACGGATGCTTTTCCAGAAACGGCGTCAACTCCACCATTTCATTGTTGGCAATAGCGAGGAACTCGACGTCGCGGTTTGCGTACTTCTCAACCAATTCGTTGAGTTCGGGAATCTCCTTGATGCAGGGGCCGCAGAAGGTTTGCCACCAGTTGATGACCATGGGCTTACCGCGCAGTGCCGTCAGGTCGATAGCACTGCTGTCGAGCCGAGTAACGGTGACGTTGGGCATCTCAAAGCCCACGGCGAGGGCGACCGTTTGATCGCTACGCTCGATCACTAGCTGATCTCCCGTTGCCGATATATGGGTCAGTTTGTATGCCTGACCGTCGATTAGGAAGGGTTCATTGACCCAGAAAGCCTCGTCCTCCAACACCTCGGTTTGGCCGTATAAACTGGTCAGAAATACGCCGTCCCCGTCGCGGTCAATCATGTACTGATAAGAAATAAGATTCAGTGAGTCAGGAGGTAGAGTGTAGGTCCCAAAACCCGGAGATCTGACTAAGGCTATGGCATAGCGCTGGCCACCAATGTCAGCCTCGCCCAGTCGCAGTTCGAGATTGCGGTGCCGCACGAAATCCCGTTCATGGCTGAGCACAAGTTTGAGCTTAAACTCAGGTACTTGACCAGCCAGAGGCACGGTTAGCTCGGTTTGTAGGGCCTCAGCTCCAACGAGTTTGGAAAAACCCTCTGTGAGCCGGAGTTGCTGCGGCTGTGCAGTGGAATCGGCAACGGCGAAAGCAATGTCCTGCCCGTCGTTATCCTGTCCCACTATGAAAATCGGCTCAGCCGGTGAATCGAGAAACGACAGGCGGGCGTGTAGGGATTCATGGATTTCTAGCCCGGAAACCGATTGGATCTCGGGCAGTCCTTCCCTCAACTCCGAGCCACTCATGAACGGCATCAGCATAGGCTGGAAGAGATGCTCTACGGAATCCTCGCGCACGGATTCCATTTTCACCGTGATACTCTCCGCGCCAGCCACTCCACAACTGAACGCCGTGGCGACGGTGGCGATTGGGATGGTTACAGATTTGAGCGATTTCATGACATCCTCCTATGGGATATGTGAAGTACGTTCCGACTCATTCGTGGTGCAGCGCCTCGACCGGCCGTACTTGGCAGGCCAGCCGCCCTGGATACAGGCTGCACACGATCACGAGGCCGTAAATTATCAGGGCTGCAAGGGCTATACTGAGCGCGTAGGTACCGCCAGTGTAATCGAGTAGTTCCAGCAATGGGAATTGCAAGACGAGCAGCAGACCAGCGATTACGCCGATGCTAGCGACCACCAGCATCTCGCCCGTCAACTGCGCGTAGATGCTAGCCGCCGACCCACCCAAGGCCCTTCTCAGGCCAATCTCCTCGATCCTCAGCGTCGTCCGCTGCCACAGCACGCCGCTCAACGACAGCGCCACCATACCCAGCACCAACATCGAGACGACCCCAGCGGCAAACAGATACGTCAGGGTCAGCTTGAACGACGAGGCGCGATCTTCCTCTAAGGTCGTAATATCTACTATGTACCACGGGGCCATGGCCTTGAGCCGCTTGAAAATTTGCTCTTGGGCCACCAACGGGGTGTCAGGACGCACTGTGACCACAAAATGGACATGATGAGAGTAATCGTCTTCCAAGCGAGCTAACATGAAGAACTTAGTATCGGATAATTCCCCGCTGCGACGATAGGCGGAGACCACCCCGATGACCCGTCCGTCCCGGTCATCCCCCCCCCACTCTTCGATCTGCTGGCCAATGGGATCTTCATGGCCAAAGAGTTCCTCGCTAAGTGGCTGGGTTATCACGAGCGGCTCCCAATCTAGAGCCGCGTCCTCTTCACTAAACCACCGCCCGCTGACCAACTCGAGATCGAACACTTCGTGGAGCTCATCCGAAACATAACCGTGATAAACCATTTGTCTGCCTATGTCGAAACCGTACCGAGTGAAACCATAGGGGATTGCTGCTCTATCCACCGCGGCTACTGACTCGACCCAGTCGAATTCCTCTAGGGTCTGATAGATCTGTCTGCGGTTGGGCACTTCCGCCTCGCTAGGCGCTGGCCGCGCTCGATCCTCCCTGAATTCCACGACCCATCGATCTTCGTAGGAAAATCCGAGAGGCTGCCGGTAAGTGTTGGCCTTGTCCACGGCGAGAGAGGCCGTAATAAAGACGATTAAAAAAGAAATGAAGATCTGGAAGGCGGTTAGCGCGTTCGCCCTTTTGCGGTTCCAAGCTAGCTTGCAGAGATGGCGTATCATTGCTTCCTCCTTCTGAGGGCCTCTACGATATGCAGGCGCGACATTCTCCAAGCCGGATAGATGCCGGAAAGCAGACCGAAGACTAAGGTTATCACCAAGCCGTAGAAAAAGATGCGATGGTTCAGGTGGAATTCGGCGTATTGCACAATGTTGCTGGCACTGAGTGCTTGTAGGACGAGAAAAGTAAGCACCAGCCCTAAAGCACCGCCCAAGAGCGTGAGAATCACGTTCTCCACCATGAATTGCCCCACTAAGGTGCGCGAAGACCCGCCGAATGCCTTGCGCACCCCGATCTCAGAAGCGCGCTCCAAGATGCGAGTGCTGTTGATGTTGACCAAACTGACCACCGGCAGGAGCATGAAGAGCAACCCCAGACCGCCAAGCATCAAGAACATCGCATCGGTAGGACCGCCGCCGAGGTCCCTAGTAATGGATACGCTACGCGTAGTCTCTTCTAACAGCGTTGCAGGACCGCCGATGAGACGATTGGTCTGATCGGGATTGGGATATTCAATCCGGGTCAGCACATCGGCGAATTCCTCTTTGATAAGCGGTACTTCGGCCGCACTACGCGCCAAAATCAGCGCCTGAGAGTCGCCGAATATCGAATCGTACCGCAGGTACTCGTCCGTTTCGCGGGTGCTGACGGGCACCCAGATATCGGCAAAGGACGCCACGCGGAATGCCGGCACATTGGGTACAACCCCTACTACGCGGAAAGAGTGCCCTTTGACTTCGATGTACTTACCCACGGCCTGCTCTCCCCCGAAAAACACCCGACGCGTCTCCTCATTGATCACGGCCACCCGCTGGGCCTCCTCTACTTCCTTTGTGGTATAGGGACGGCCTTCGAGGAAGTCGAATTCGAGTATCTCCCAGAACACTCCGTCCGTGTACTTGAGGTCGGATTCGATCTTCACGCCCTTGCGATACGTTACTTCCGGGGACCAGAAGCTGGTGGAAATGGACACCTTTTCCGCATGATCCAGCGAGGACACGTACCGTTCCAAAAAGGCGTAGCTAGGTGCCCGGGTATACCTGCCTGGGTGGTCTGTGTGCTCTCCTGTGAGAATTTTCATGCCGAGCGTCCGATCCGCCCGCGTCTCCGGCGGGAAGGAGCCAAAGACGTGGTCGAGCAAGGCCGTCGTCACCATCATCACCATGAGCGTAAAGCTGATGGTAAAGAGGCTGATGCAGGTAAAGACCTTGCGTCGCAATAGTACCTTGAGCGCCATTTTGATGTAGTTCTTCAGCATCTCATCCTCCTCTCACTGGACCTGCCGCCCGTCGAAGAGCCGCACCGTGCGCCCGGTGCGGTCTGCTAGGCGCTGGTCGTGCGTCACCATGACGATGGTGGTGCCCTCTTCGTTGAGCTGGTGCATAATGCCCATGATTTCGTCGCCCATCTGGCTGTCCAAATTGCCCGTCGGCTCGTCGGCCAGCAGGATGTGCGGATGCGCGACAATGGCCCGAGCCACAGCCACGCGCTGCTGCTGCCCGCCCGACAGTTGCGACGGGAAGTGCTTCACCCGCGAACTCAGCCCCACCCGGTCCAGCGCCTTGAGCGCCATCTGCCGCCGCTCCTTGCCCGATAGCCCGCGGCGATAGAGCAGGGGAATCTCCACGTTATCGACCACGTTCAAATCGGCGATCAGGTGGAAACTCTGGAAGATGAAGCCGACCTCCTCGTTGCGGATGCGCGCCAAGTAGCGGTCGGCGTAGGAATTGATGTGGCGTCCGTTCAGGCTCAGATCGCCACCAGTAGGCTCATCGAGCAGGCCGATGACGTTGAGCAGCGTGCTCTTGCCCGAGCCGGACGGCCCCATCACCGAGATGAACTCCCCCTCGTCAACGGCGAAGTTGATATTGCTCAAGGCGAGGGTCTCGACTTGCTCGGTGCGGTACACCTTCTCGATGCTTTCGAGTTTAATCATGGCAGTCTCCTTTATTTGATCTGGACTTCGTCCAAGTGCAGGTAGTCTTTCACATCCGAGATGATCACCTCGTCGCCTTCGATTAATCCCTCCTCCACCTCGTAGTACTCGAAATTGGCAATGCCGATGCGCACCTCGGTCTTCACCGCGGTTTGGCCGCGCACCACAAAGACCTCGTGCAGGCCCTCCCGCCCGCTGATGAACGGCCCCCGCTTGACGCGCAGGGCGCGGTCCTTGCGCGCGGTGACGATATAGGCGTCCACCCGCTGGTTGGGCCGCAGCAGCGCGTGCGCTGAATCCTCTAGCTCGACCTCGAGCTGGATGACCCCACCCTCAACCGTGGGCAGGATGCGGGCGATGTGGCCCTTTACGTATTCTTCTTCATTAATGCGCGAGCGCACCCACAGCCCGGTCTGGAGTCGGCGGGCGTGGATATCGGAAACAGTGACATCCACGCGGAACGAGCTGAGGTCGGCGATGCGGGCGATTTCCTGGCCTTGGCTGATGGAAGCGCCGACTTCCGGCGCGATCGCGGTGAGCACGCCGTCTCTGTCGGCGCGGATGTGGGCGCGCTCCAAGCGGCGGCGGGCCTCCTCGACCTCGCGTTCGAGAATATTCATCTCCAATTGCAGGGCTTCCAACTGGGCTTGGGTGGATTCGACGAGGTTGCGGCGGTCTTCTTCGAGTTGCTGCAATTCAATCTCAGCGCGCTGTTCTTGCAGATGCGCTTGGCTCAATTCTTCCTCGGAAACCGCGCCAAAACCCTGTAACTCGCGGAGCTGCGCAGTGCGGGTCTTAAAGCGCTGAAATTCCAAGTTCTTCAGCTTCCAGCGCGTGTCTAGGTCGCTCAGCTTTTTGCGTTCGTCCAATTCGAGTTGGGTGCGGCGGTTCTGCTTGAGGGCCAACTCTTCGGCCCGTTTCTCGACGTCGAGCCGTGCGGCGTTCAAGTCCAGTTCGACGATGGGCTGTCCCTGCTGCAACATGGCTCCCGGCTTTTGCAGGATGCGCACCAGCCGCGTGTTGATGGGGCTGAAGATGATCTGCTCGAACCGGGGTACCACCGTGCCCGAAGCAGTAATCGTCTCTTCCACCGCTCCCCACTGCACCTGCGCGGTGCGGATGCGGTCGGGATCCAGCGCCGGTCTGATCCAACTGGGCAACCAAACAGAGAGCCAGAGGAGCGCAGCCACTCCCACCACTGCATAGGCGATGCGCTTGACGCGCTGGCGTCGCAGGAAGGTGGGATCTATTGGGCGGTCCATTGTGTCCATGGGGTTCATTCCTCCGCTTGTCATTTGTATAACAAATTCCGTGCCAAACTGACAAGTGATTGTTTTTACTTGATTTATATTTTTTGGGATAGGGCGTTTTCGTCCGCTTTTGAACAATCACTGTTCATTTCCGGACAGTCGTTCGGAATCGGGAGGGCACAAAAAAGGGCACCCACGAGGGGTGCCCCTACGGACGCAATCGGCGCGGAATCTATTCGGGCCGGGCGACCCAGTGGCGGAACAAGGGCTGGACTGGGGCGGGCAGTTCGGTGAAAACGCTGGCGGGCAGCGACGGCACGGCGTTTTCCTTGCGGCCGGTTTCCCCGGACAGGCGGCGGCGCTCGTCCGAGCCGGGGCGCAAGACCTCGACATTGAGCCACCAAGGGGCGTAGCGCACGACGACAGAGGTGCGGGGTTCGTGCGAGCGGTTGGGCGCGGTCGCGTGCCACAGGCGGCTGTCGAGCACGAGCACGCTGCCGGCTGGGCCGCAGGCGTTTACTTCCGTGGGATAAGGGGCCAGCGGATCGACGCCATTGTCGCCGGTGGGATTGTTCGGAGAGCGGTGGCTGCCGGGGACGAGGAGGGTGCCGCCGTTTTCCTCGGTAAAAGGGGCCAGCATCCACAAGGTGGTCAAGTGGACCGTCGCATCGGGATACGGCGCGGGGATGTGGCCGGCGTTGTCCTGGTTGAAGGGCCAGTCGGCGTGCCAGCCGCCGCGCTCGTTGCCCGGGTAGTTGATCGTGCCGGTGGTGAAGGAGATGCGCGGATGATGGCCTAGCATCGCGCCGACCAAGGCGAGGAAGTTTTCATCGGCGAGAAAAGGCGCGAAGGACTGGTCGAAGTTGATCATGCCCGGCAGGTGGCCAATGCCGGCTGGGGCTGCGGGATTGCGGTGTTCTGCGACCGCGGCCTCGACGCTCTGGCGCACATGCTCGATTTGGTCGGCTGGGATGACGTCTTCGACCACGCACCAGCCGTCTAGTTTTAGGTGTAGAAGCAGTCGTTCTAGTTGCATGAGCTCGCTCCCTGTCATCGGCTATATATAACTGACGTTACGTAAAGGCCATTAGGTATGGGATGCTTCGCTTCGCTCAGCATGACAAGGAAAGGAACGCGCTCGCTGCTGTCATGCTGAGCGGAGCGAAGCGGAGTCGAAGCATCTAATACCTAACATCTATATATAGAATAGACTTTTGTCAGGGGCGGCAATGGACGGGTGGCTTGACAGCGATGGGATGGTCGTGGAGTTTGGAGCGCATGTCAATTTTTTGGGGGACTGGCGGATGAGCATGGAAGGGGCACCGCCCCTCTGGTTAGTGCTGCCGCTGCTGATGGAATTCGGCTTTGGGCAGGTGTTCAAATGGGCCTCGCAGCACCGGTGCTACGCTCCGACCGTGGTATCGACTAACTATTGGGTGCTAGCTTCCATTCTGCTGCTCTATTTGGGATTCACAGGGCAATTGCAAGTACCGGCCGGCGCAGTGAAGGTCGGCGCGATTACTGGCACGGTCTTCATTAGCTCCATGCTGTTGATGACGCGCTTGTTGCGGACTTTCCGGGTGGCCTCGGTGTTGACCGCTTTTCGCCTCGCCATCGTCGTGCCGGTGGGGCTGGGCGTGCTGCTGTGGAACGAGCCGTTGGGCGGCCTGCAACTTTTGGGTTTGGGCTTGGCGTTGGTGGCTGTTTTGTTGATGTCGCGGCACGCTGGGCACCAGACCAATGTTTCGCGCTGGGTCGCCACCGGGCTGCTGATATTGGTTTTCAGTATCCAGGGGATGAGCACTTCCTGCCTGCGCTGGGTGCATTACGCCGGCTTGGACGATTCGTATTTACAAGTGCTCATGGTCATCGGCTTTACTGCTGGGACTATTGGGGGTACGGTGTTGTTGTGGGAGGCGCGGCAGCGCGTTCGGCGCTTTGATTTGGCGGTGGGGGCTGGCATTGGGGTGTACAATCTGCTGGCCTTAATGACCGTGCTGACCGCGCTCAAGCACGTGCCGGGCACGGTATTTTTCCCGCTGGTGGGCTGCGGCGTTGTCATTTTGGACAATGTGACGGCACCGCTGTTGTGGAAAGAGCCGATCAGTCGGGCGGCCGTTTTGGGCGTGGGCATGGGGGTGCTAGCCGTAATCTTGGTAGTTCAATGAAACTAAACGACGAGGAGTGTGAATTATGAGCAAGCGCTACAAAGCCGGAGTCATCGGGCGCACGGGTGCCGGCGACTACGGCCACGGACTGGAAACCGTTTACCGGGACTTGGAGCAAGTGGATTTAGTTGCTGTGGCCGACTCCGATCCCGAGGGCCGCGCCGCAGCCGGCGAGCGCACGGGTGCCCAGCGGCTCTACGCCGATTACCGCCAGATGCTCGCCGACGAGGACTTGGACATAGTCAGCGTCTGTCCGCGGATGCCCGACTGCCACGCCGACATGGTCATCGCCTGTGCCGAGGCCGGGGTGCGCGGCGTGTTTATCGAGAAGCCGCTGACGCCCACTCTGCGCGAGGCCGACGCCCTGTTGGCGGCCTGTCAGGAGCACGGCGTTAAGACCGCAGTGGCGCATCGGCGCGCCAATCCCTACGAGGAGTACGGCAAAAAGTTGGTTGACGAGGGCGTTATCGGCCAGCTACAAGTGCTGCGCAGCCACGGCAAGTCCGACCGCCGGGCTGGGTCTCAGGATCTGATGGTCTTGGGCACGCACATGATGGACAGCATGCGCTATTTCGCTGGGGCCGAGGTGGTTTGGGCTCACGGGCACGTCACGCAGGATGGGCGCGAGGTCGCGTTGGACGATGTGCGGGAAGGGGACGAGCGCATTGGTTTGATCGCCGGCAATGGGGTGGCGGCGTACTACGTTTTTGCGAATGGGGTGACCGCGCATTTTGAGTCGCAACCGGGCTATCCAAAAGGGCCCAACAGCCGTTGGTTCGGGTTTGAGGCGCACGGCAGTGAGGGCATCATCGCCCTGCGCAATTCGCCCAACGGCGAGATGTACATCTATCGCCAGGGCATGTGGATCCCCGGCGAGGAAAACGGCACTTGGGAACGGGTGCTGTTGGACGAGTGGGAACAGTATTCGGCGGGCGAGCGCACGCACCAGAGCAATTTGATCATTGTGCGGGAATTGATCCAAGCTATTGAGGAGGATCGCCCGGTGCGGGCTTGTTCCAACGGCGAGGACGGGCGAGCGGCGCTGGAAATGATCATGGCGGTACACGAGTCGCAGCGGCTGGGGACGCGGGTGTCTTTGCCGCTGGCAAATCGGGAGAATCCGTATGAGACTTGGCGGGGGGAGGGGGAGGGAAAGGCGACGTAGGCATTTGTCGCTTGCCAGAGAAATTGCAGCTTTCCTATCATTTATTTCGAGAATGATTCAATAGCCCTGAAACCCCCACGCGAGAGTCAACATGGCTTATTACACCGATCTCTTTTCACCTGAGACATATGAGGCTTTTACCCAATCAGATCAGAGCATCTCTGGGTTCAGACTGCGCCAGAAGAATGCCGCGAGCAAGATCAGGCCTGGTGACAAGCTTGTCTGCTACGTAACCAAGATTTCCCGCTGGATAGGTATCCTAGAGGTCACAAGCGAATACTTCGAGAGTAACACGCCTCTCTTCTATGAGGATGACCCCTTCGTGATTCGATTTCGTGTAAAACCGCTGGTTTGGCTGGCGAAGGAAAAGGCTGTCCCGATTCACGAGAACCACGTTTGGGAGGCTCTTTCATTCACGCAAAGCCACGATAAGAATAGTTCGCATTGGACCGGCAAGATGCGAAATAGCCTTAATCCTCTGTCTATGGAAGATGGCCGATTCTTGGAAGAGTTGCTGGAACGTCAGAAGATAGATGGACACATATACGAATTGGATGAGGCTCAATACCGAAAGCTGGTTGGACAAAGAATTCGGCGGGAAGACAAGGTAGTTTCTGTTTCCGTACCTCAGGAAGACGAGTTAGAGAAAGAAGCGCGAGATGAACAGACTATTCGCGAATCCTATCAGATACAGGCACTCCTAGCTCGGATTGGGGAGGCCATGGGATTCACTATCTGGCTTCCACGTAGCGATCGCTCCAATATTATTCGGGAGTGGACACCAAACGACGGAGTGTTGTTGGATGTACTGCCACTGAATTATGACGAAACCACCTTGAAGACAATCGAACAAATTGATGTACTTTGGTTGCAGCGTAGATCAATTGTCAGGGCCTTCGAGATTGAACACTCGACTGCGATCTATTCCGGGATACTCCGAATGGCCGACTTGCTGGCACTTCAGCCAAATATGGACATCCGCCTTCACATTGTTGCCCCGTACAGTCGAAAAGAGAAGGTTATGCAAGAAATTCAGCGACCGGTTTTTTCATTGCTCGAACGCGCCCCACTGTCGGAGATCTGTTCCTTTATCTCTTACGATAGCGTGAGAGAATTATCTGACACGCAGCACCTCTCCCATCTGTCGGACTCAGTGCTTGAAGAATACGCAGAGGAAGCCTAAGAAACCGCACTGATCATACCGAGAGGGCAAGCAATGGGCACATAATACGTCCGTGCCCAGCTTCGGGCCACACCGCATTCGCGGTTCGGGCACGGCGAGCGCGTTAGACGAAATTATCACAAGACAATTACTAACGCAGAGATTAGGCAGAACGGTCAGGAGATGCCAAGTGAAAGATCAGCTAGATAGCGTAAGATGTTTTCACGAGGTGTTCCAAGCATACATGGAGCGCACGCCTACGGCAAAGGTACCGGCGGAGATAAGCCAAGGGCGTATCCAGATGTTTTTGGAGGAGCTAGAAGAGTATCGAGCGGCCGTACATAACCACGACATCGTCGAGATCGCAGACGCCCTTACCGACATGCTGTACGTACTGCTGGGTACGTTCATCACGCATGGTCTGCAGGACATTGCCGAAGAGCTCTTTGCTGAAGTCCACCGCAGCAACATGAGCAAGCTAGATGAGCAGGGCGAGCCGATATTCAGGGAGGACGGCAAAGTATTGAAGTCAGATCAGTTCTCAGATCCGGATTTGCGCTCGATCATAGCGAAAATTGGTCAAGATGAGTCAGGATGAATGAACGAATCATAATCGATTCCTCAATCCGTCATGGCAAGCCGGTGATTCGGGGAACCCGAGTGCCAGTGTACCGAATTATTGGGAGTCTCGCAGGAGGGACAACCCCGGAAGAAGTCTGTGAGGAATATGGTATTATCGACTCGGATGTACGGGCCGCTCTTGAGTACGCGGAGGAACTCGTAGAAGCAGAAGAAGCTCATCCTCTACCTGCGTCCTAAGTCGGTTTGCAATTCATCTCATCATAGACGCTGATCTCCCTCGCACTGCAGTCGGTGTGATCACCGCTTTCTGCGATCTGTTTCGGTCTTCGTATGGCATTTTCCCTATGATTGACAAGTGTACCATAATTGGTACATTAGAGGATGATGAACAGAGACAGACCGCTGCCTGTTCGCTTCTTCCGTACGACGACAGGGCGTGAGCCGGTTAGAGCATGGCTGCGCAGCCTAGGTCGAGAAGCGAAGAGGATCATTGGTGCGGACATCAAGACCGTTCAGTTTGGGTGGCCTCTTGGAATGCCGCTGGTACGCAAGCTCGAGAGCGATCTTTGGGAGGTCCGTAGCACCCTGCCCAATTCGATAGCCCGAGTAGTCTTTACGGTTTACGATGGCACCATCCTCCTGTTGCACGGTTTCATTAAGAAAAGTGAGAAGACCCCCGCCAGCGATCTCACTTTGGCACGATCCAGACTAACGATGCTCCGGGAGGCACGATGAAAAAACATGTCGGCAGCAGTTTTGATGAGTTCCTCGCAGAGGAGGGCCTGCTCAGTGAAGCAGAGGCAACGGCTGTCAAACGCGTTATTGCCTATCAGTTGAGTCAGTTCATGGAGGAAAACAAGCTGTCCAAATCAGCCATGGCCAAGCGCATGCAAACTAGTCGGTCAGCGCTGGATCGTCTGCTTGACGCGTCCAATCCCTCCGTAACGCTACAGACCATGGATCGCGCTGCGCGGGCTCTAGGCAAAAAGCTCCGTATCGAGCTGATCTGATTTCGCCTAGGGATCAGTCTTGCAGGCTATCGCATTTTTTTACGGCAGATAACACATCGGTGTTGCGCTGCGGCGCTGTCTACGCCTTGACCTTCGGCAACTCCTCGACCCTGCTGGTGCACTACTGCGGGATGTATATCCCCCCCGCGATCGAGCCTATGTATAGTACCTATGACGACAGCACTTGATTCAACGAACAATTCAGAGCTTGTAGCAAGGCTGGAAGAGGCGGCGCTGAACGGGCTACCCGCGCTGCAAACAGAGTTCTACGACGGCTGGATCGTTCGAATGTCTGAGGGATACAGTCGCCGTGCCAACTGTGTAGTCCCGCTGTATGAATCCACAACCCCGCTCCAGGAGAAGCTGGTTCATTGTGAAGCGGCGTACGCGCGGGCATCGCTACCTTGTCTTTTCAAGATTTTTCCTGCCTGTCAACCTAAGAATTTGGACGAGACCTTGGCGCAGCTTCAGTACTCGAAAGACGCCGATACACTGGTTCAAACCATGCGGCTTGAGACCCGTTCCGCTAGTTCCCCTGCCATATCGCTATACGAAGATGCAACAGATGAGTGGCTCGAAACTTGGATACGTCTGTCCGGTCGCAGTCAGCACTCTGAGATATTTCGCAGTTTGCTCAACGCGATCCCCACTCCTTCGGCCTATGTTGTCGCCCGGACTGATGGCCAATCTGTAGGCTGCGCCCGCGCCGTTGTTTCGGGCTCAATCATGGGGCTCTTTGATTTGATGGTGGATCCCGAGCATCGGGGTCAGGGCCTCGGCCGTGGGCTCCTTGAGGCCCGCCTCAACTGGGGATTTGAGCAAGGGGCGCGCCTGGCATACCTACAGGTGATGGCGAACAACGAGCCAGCCCTAGCTCTACAACGCAAGTATGGTTTCAGCGAGTCGTACCGGTATTGGTATCGAGTGCAGCCCTCCTCTGATCTGGAGGACGGAAACTGTTGAGATCAACGCATCGCTGTCGAACCCATAAACGAAAGAAAAATAAACGCATGGCTACACCCAAGAGGGTGCTTGTTACAGGTGCAACTGGGCAGATTGGTTACATGACATACAAACGGCTGGAAGAACAACCGGAAAAGTACGATGCGTATGCACTCGACTACAAATTGGAGCCCTCTGTTCGCGTTCCGGGGTCATGGACGCTCGAAATTCCAGACGAGAAATTCATCCTGTGCGATATTGCTGATTTTAATCAGGTACGACGCGCTGTTGAAGGTATGGATGTTGTCGCACATCTTGCCGCGGATCCGAGCGGGGAGAGTTGGGAGAGTTTGCTGAACAACAACATCATTGGGACTTACAATGTCTTTGAAGCGTGCAAAGTCACCGGCGTTGCGCGTATCGTCGCCGCCAGCAGCATTATGGTCTCGCAGGGACATCGCGAGCAAGAGCCGTACAAGGCGATGATGGAGCGCCGACATGCAGATATACCGGACCATGTAGAGATGGTTACGCCCAATATACCCGCGGAACCGAGGGGTCTATACGCCGCAACCAAAGTGTGGACGGAGTCTTTGGCGCGAACCTACGCCCACCGTCATGGGTTGTCGTGTATCTGCGTCCGTATCGGTCAAGTCGAGCGCGATCGTCCTCGTCCGCCACAGGGTGCCGACATCTATGTGAGCCAACGCGATATTGTCCAGATATTCGAGCGGTGCATCAATGCTGATGGTAGTTTGCGATTTGAGATTCTCTACGGCATGTCGAACAACGACCTACGTTGGGTGGACATCTCAGATGCACAGCGAAAGGTGGGATTTGTACCACAGGATCGAGCGGAGGATAATCACGACTATGACGCGTAACCAGTCCTGGAATCGCGTCGCGGAAGCAGAAGAGGACCTTGCAGGTGCAGAGGAGAAGGAGAGGCTGTTGGGTCTATGAGAGGGAGGCCTCGTCCTGTAACACATCGGTGTTGCGCTGCGGCGCTGATTGCATCTTGGCCTTCGGCAAGCCGCTGTGCGGGTTCGCAAACCGTGAGACGTTATTCGAACCGGAAATAAGAGAATGTACTTAGCCGACTATGGAACCTAATTGGCTCACCTGGGCAAGAAAACTTCAGGCGATAGGTCAGAATGGTCTAGCGTATTCCAAGGATCCCTTTGATATCGAGCGATTCGAGGAGCTACGCGAACTTGCGTTGGAGATTCTGCAAAATTACACGGACTCAGATCTGCCAAGAATTCGGGATCTGTTTGCTGGTGAACATGGCCACGCAACGCCCAAAGTCGATGTGCGGGGCGTCGTTTTCAACGAAGATGCTATTCTGCTGGTCAGAGAGCGAGCAGATGGTAAGTGGACGTTGCCTGGGGGATGGGTCGATGTCAACGAATCGCCGAGCGAGTCCGTGGCACGGGAAGTCTTTGAGGAGTCGGGCTACCAGACTAAAGCGCTGAAGCTACTAGCCTGCTACGACCGAAACAGACACCCCCACCCTCCTCACCCGTATCACATCTATAAGCTTTTCTTTCACTGCGAAATCCTAGGTGGAAGCCCATCTACAAGCTATGAAACGGATGGTGTCGATTTCTTCAAGCAAGATGCCATCCCTGAACTGTCCACAGGTAGGGTAACTTCTGCTCAGATCGACCGTTTTTTCGAGTTTTTAAGGTCGCCAGATTTACCAACTGATTTCGATTGAGCAATCGGTCAGGACAAATTCGGTTTTATTCCCACTCGCTCAGAAACCAAAGGAGATATGTGCCGTGGCTAAGATGATAATCTTTGACTATGGCCGCACCCTATACGATCGAGAAACCGACGATTTCTTTCCCGACGCAATCCCCGTCGTAAGAATGCTAGCTGAGAAGTACCGACTTAGTATCGTATCGGTCTCCCCTGCGGATGAGGAAGAGACCCGTATAGAGGCATTGCGAGAGCAGGGTATTCTCGACCATTTCGAGGAGATCGTCTTCACCGCAAGCGGCGATGTCAAAGCAAGGGAATATGAGGATCTGTTAAGAAAAGTCGATCTTAAAGCTAGCGAGGTTGTTGTTGTAGATGACTACATCATACGAGGGATTGCGTGGGGCAATGCAGCAGGAGCCACAACAGTTTGGTTCCAAAATGGGAAATTCGCCGATTTTGTGCCCAACGACGAAAGGGGCGATCCTGATTTTACGATTCACTCGCTAAGTGAGCTTCTCAAGATTCTGGATTAGTCTCGTTAGTGTTCAGGCAACACAGCGATTTGCGCTGCTAGGTAGAGTCAAATGAGATTAGAGACCAAACGTTTGATACTGAGAGACTGGATCAAGGCCGACATCGACGATATTGTTGAAGGCCTCAACAATATAGAGGTCGCAAAATGGCTCGCCTTTGTTCCGCATCCATACACCCGGCGACATGCCGAAGAGTGGATAAATCGCTGTATTGATAACGCTTCTAAAGGCGCAGATAGAAACTCCTATGATTTTGCTATCGAGCTTAAATCCGAGCAGAAAGTGATTGGGGGTGTGGCCTTGGATAGGATCAGCAGAATACACGGGACTGCCGGAGGAGGTATATGGCTAAACCCAAACTACCAAGGGCACGGATACGGAGCGGAGGCATTTGGTGAGAAAATCCGATTCGCTTTTGTGGATCTCAAATTGAGGAGACTCGACAACGGCTTCTTCGAAGGAAATACGTCTTCGTTGAAGATGCAAGAGAAGTTCGGTTACAAAGTGGAAGGAATGAGACGGAAAGCGTTCCGCTGCATGGCTGATGGAGAGATAAAGCACGAGCATATTACTGGTTTATTGGTGGAAGAGTGGAAGAAAGGACTGGGCAAATATGATTAGGAACCGTCATGAAAATGTACGACTCTGTAACGCTCATTTGTGGCCAATACTCAGAGAGCCCTGCGGCTGTTCGAGCGGTTTTAGAACTATTCCGTCTTTGAGTTCAGATGCACGTCGGGGTATTTCGCACAATGGAGAGATAGTTGAGTTCGTCCCAAGATCAAACCGCTGCGTTCATTCGTGACCACGATGCACAGGGAGAGCACCGCTGTGGATCTGATGTCGATATGGCTTCTGCTCA
>JAPPEG010000382.1 GCA_028875345.1 Gemmatimonadota bacterium | reverse complement strand
GGACGTAATCGCCGATGGTGCGGCCCAATTCGCCGTCGTAAAAGTCGCGCCAGCCGGCTTGGGCCAAACGCGCTAGCGTGCGCTCCATATCGGGGCGATGCCAAATGTCGTCGGGGCTGGGCAACTCGCCTTGCGGCGAGAGGTGGCTGAACGTTGCGGGGAAGCGGCGCAGAATGGCTTCTTGGTTGCGGATGGTACTGGCTAGGGCTGGGCCGTAGGGAAAGCCGTCGGAGAGGAGTTCTTGGGCCGGAGCGATAATCGCGGCCCAAGGCAACTTTCCCCAGCGTTCGTGCAAAAAGCCCATGCCAGCCATTTGGCCGGGGACGGCCACTGCTTGGGGACCGTACACGTTGGCATCGTCGCGCACGCTACAGGCGTATTCCTTTTCGTTGGTACACATGTTGTCGCGGCGGGCCGGCAGAATGTCGTACATGTGTTCGTGGGCCGCGGCCGGGGCCACGGCATTGGCGTCGAGCGACCAAACGCGGCCGGTGGAACCTTCCAAGACAACCGCGGCCGACATGTAGCCGCCGATGCCGTTGGATTGGGGGGCCAACATGCAGCAGGCCAAACTAGTGGCAGTGGCTGCATCCATGGCGTTGCCGCCTTGGGCCAATATGTGCGCGCCAATGCATGCTGCGGCTGGCTGCTGGGCGGACACAGCGCCGCGGTCGGCTAGTACTTGGTGTCCTTCGATCATGTTGTCCTCACAACGGGGAATTTCGCCTACGCCTACCCAAAACGCACACCCGTCGGGATAATCCCCACGTCCTCCCCGCGTCGCATGGCCTCAGCCGCGTCGAGGATGCTCGCCAAGTCGTGCTGGGGTTCAAACCCTAACTTTTCCTTGATGTTCGTCAAATCCAACTCGAAGTAATTCCAATCCGGCCGCCGTGCATCGGCGTAGCCTAGACCGAAGCGCTCGACGAGATAGGGCACGGCCTCGCTCCAATCGAACAGCGCGGCCCCGCCCAAGTTGAATACTTCGCCCACGGCCTCGTCGCGCTCCAGCGCCAACACCAGCCCTTGGACGATGTCGCGCACGTCGGCATACACCTGCCGAAAGGGCCGCCCGTCTGGATTGCGCGATAGCAAGAATTGCTCCTCGCCTGTCCACAGCGCCTTGAGCTCCTCGGCTCCCTCTCGGTCCTTGAACTGCTCGTAAACCGGCCCGAACAGGAACAGATGCGGCAAGCCATTTTCGTCGAGGAATTCGCCCGGCTCGATTATCGTGGCAAAGCGCGTGGTCACCGACGGTAGCCCGAACTGCAAGTGATAGCTCATCACTAGTTCTTCGCCGATCCACTTGGTCAGGAAGTAGGGCATCGTCTGGTAGCGGGCGACTTGGTCTTCGCGGATCGGCTCTTCAAAGCAGCGGCCGTTGTAGGGATTCTCCCAGTAAATTGCCTCAGTGGAAGCATAGACCAAGCGGTGCAGATTGGGCGTCAGTTCGCGGATTGACTCTAGAACGTTAATGGTGCCCATGCCGTTGATTTCGAGGTATTCGCGATTGTCGAAGGGGCCACCAAAGGCCGCGGCAATGTGGTACACCGCATCGACTCCCTCGACGGCGCGGCGCACATCGGCGAGATTGCGCAAATCGCCTTCGATGGTTTCGACGCGGTCAAAGCCGTCGAGCTTGTGGGCGCGGCTTTGGTCGCCGGGATAGACAAACGAGCGGATGTCGTGCCCTTTGTCGAGCAAGGCTTTGGCCAGATTGGCTCCGACGCGGCCGGTGCCGCCGGTGATTAGGATTTTCACGTTGCACCTCTTTGATAAGGATGAATGGCTTTAGCTGGCGCTGGGCAGGGCACTGGCCAAGAGTTTTTCCGGCGTGGCCTCGGCTCGTGCGTATTCAGCGGCGATCCGCCCCTCGCGCATCACGTACACTCGGTCGCACAGCCCCAGAATTTCGGGCATTTCCGAGGAGAGGACCACGATTGCCAGTCCTTGGCGCGCCAGCCCATCTAGCAATTGATAAATCTCGGCTTTGGCTCCGACGTCGATTCCCCGGGTTGGCTCATCGACGAGCAGCACTCGCAAGTTTTCCTTGAGCAGCCAGCGGGCCAGCAGTGCCTTTTGCTGATTGCCGCCGCTGAGCCGCGCGATGGTCTGCTCTTGGTCGGGGGGACGCAGGCGCAGGCGCGCGACGAGTGCGCCGACTTGCTGCCGCTCCATTCCTACCTGCACGTGGCCGGCGCGGCAGAATTGCTCTAAGGCCGCGACGCTCGCGTTTGCGCGCAC
>JAPPEG010000233.1 GCA_028875345.1 Gemmatimonadota bacterium | reverse complement strand
CGGTGTGCAACATGTCGATTGAGGGCGGTGCTCGGGTCGGGTACGTCAATCCCGATCAGACTACGTACGACTATCTCAATGGGCGATCTCACGCGCCGCGCAACTTTGAGTCTGCGGTCGAGTGGTGGGAGTCCATGGCTTCGGACGCAGACGCCGAGTACGACGACCTAGTCCAAATAGATGGCCGCGAAATCGGCCCGACCGTGACGTGGGGCATTACCCCAGGTCAATCGGTCGGCGTTGATCAGGTCTTGCCCGAACTAGACGCTTTTGCCGATGCCGACCGCTCCACCGTCCAAGAAGCCTTCGATTACATGGACTTTGAGCCGGGGCAAAGGATCGCCGGGACCAAAGTAGATGTAGCGTTTATCGGCTCCTGTACCAACGGCCGGCTCTCGGATTTGCGCGAGGCAGCCCGGGTTGCTCACGGACGCAAGGTGGCCCCTGACGTCCGCGCCCTCGTGGTGCCGGGGTCGCAGCAGGTGCGGGCCGCGGCTGAGGCTGAGGGCCTGCACGAAATCTTTGCGGAGGCCGGGTTCCAGTGGCGGGGAGCGGGTTGCTCCATGTGCTTGGCGATGAATCCCGACAAATTGCAGGGCCGCGAACTGTGCGCCTCGTCGTCCAACCGCAACTTCAAGGGCCGGCAGGGCAGTCCCACCGGTCGCACTTTGCTGATGAGTCCGGCAATGGTCGCCGCGGCGGCAGTGGCGGGTGAGGTGGCGGATGTGCGGGAATTGGTGGGGTAGAGAAGGAGATATAATGGAAAATTCGAGTGTGATTCAGACGATAACTGGCCGCGGCGTGGTGGTGCGTGGGGCCGATATTGATACCGACCGCATCATTCCGGCTCGTTTTTTGCGGACGGTGACTTTTGAGAATTTGGGGGGCCATGCCTTTGAGGACGATCGCGCCGGTGGCGACCATCCCTTTGACCAAGCGCGCTTTCAAGGGGCGTCGATTCTGTTGGCCAATGCCAATTTCGGCTGCGGGTCCTCGCGCGAACACGCGCCGCAGGCCTTGATGCGCTGGGGGATCAAGGGCTTTGTCGCCGAGTCCTTTGCCGAGATTTTCTTTGGCAACTGCATCGCTATGGGATTGCCCTGTGTGCGGGTGACGGCTGGGGATATGCAGACTTTGATGGACGCGGTCGAGGGCGATCCGGCGCAGGAGGTGGCCATTGACCTCGAAGCGCGGCAGGTGCGCTGGGCTAGCGGCGAGGTTGCAGCCGATATTGCCGACGGCCCACGCGAGCAGTTTCTCAAGGGAAGCTGGGACTCGCTGGGTCAACTTTTGGCCGCTGGCGACCAGATTGAGAGTACTACGCAGAAGCTGCCGTACGTAGCGGGGTTCTGACAGAAGGTGATAAGATGGGACACATCAAAGTAAACGGACGGAAAGTTACCAACCCATTAGCTCGGGTGCTGATACCGACGACCGCCTTGCTGTTTTTGGCTTTTGTCGCGGCAACTGTTATATGCGCGATTCTAATCGCGACAGGGTTGGTGTTCGTGGTGTTGATCCTCACAATCGGCGTGATGTTGCTGTATGTCGCTGTTAGAATCGTGGTCACAGGACTGCGCTATTTTGCCAATTGGAACGAGAATAGACGGAGGTAAATAATTGCACAAAATTGCCGTAATACCCGGAGACGGAACAGGGCCTGAAGTGGTGGTCGAGGGGCTGAAAGCACTCGACGCTGTAGCCGCTAAGCAGGGATTCAAATACGAGACCGTGGAGTTTGACTTTGGCGGCGACCGCTACTTGCGCACCGGCGAGGTCTTGCCCGAGTCGGCGGCCGACGACTTTAGGCAGTTCGATGCTATTTACTTAGGGGCCATCGGCCACCCCGACGTGAAGCCGGGTATCCTCGAAAAGGGCATTCTACTGAGGCTGCGCTTTGAACTAGATCAGTACATCAACCTCCGCCCGGTCAAGCTCTATCCGAATGTGCCGACGCCGATTAAGGACAAGGGGCCGGAGGATATCGACTTTGTGGTGGTGCGCGAAAATACTGAGGGACTGTACGCGGGTTCTGGCGGCTTTCTCAAAAAGGGTACGCCCGACGAGATCGCGGTGCAGGAATCGATCAACACCCGCAAGGGCGTCGAGCGCTGCTTGCGCTACGCCTTTGAGTACACCCAGCGGCGCGACAAGGACAACACCTTGACGCTGTGCGGCAAGACCAACGTGCTGACGTATGCCTTCGACCTGTGGGAGCGGGTGTTTGAGGAAATCGGCGCGGCCGACTATCCGG
>JAPPEG010000209.1 GCA_028875345.1 Gemmatimonadota bacterium | reverse complement strand
TGGCCCCGCATTCGACGGCCAGACAGGTAAAATGCGCGCGGTATTTGGTATTGGTGCACACCGCGACGATATCTGGCCGCTCCTTTTGCAGCATAGCTTCGGCGTCCTCGTAGAGCGCCTCAATCCCATAGCGCTCGCCATAGGCTTTCAGTCGCTTGGGATCGCGGTCGGCGGCGATGACCGTCTCTACCTCGGGCCGATCCCACAGTGCCTCGGCATACGAGGTGGGATTGCCCTCGTCGCCGGGGTGGTCGTAGTGGTGGAATTTGCGATGGATATCCAACGGCGGCGTGGGCCGGTCGATATCGTCGATTTCAAAGCGGTCTCCGATCCGGCTGGCCAGATCGTAGAGCAGGCCCATCCAACCTAGGCCGATAACTGCGGCGCGATACATGAGCAATCTCCTTTGTGGTCGAAATCAATCGGCCCGCAACACCGCGTTGTGCGCGGCCAGATCCCAAGTCTCGTTGTACACCAGCGGCTGGGCCCGTTCGGGCGGATAACCGGGGGGCGGATTATTGGGATCGAGCAATTCCAGCCGATCGCGGCCTCGGGGCTTATCGAGCCACTCCCGCTCCTCGGGCGCGGCTTGCACCGGACGCCGCAAAATAAACTCCACCCGGTCGCGACGCGAGAAGGCCGCATGGGCGATGAAGACCCGATGCACGTCGCGTCCATCCCAAGTCGCCAGATCTGGCAAGAGTACCGGGCCAGTACAGATCTGGTACTGACCATCGGCCGCGTTGAGGTTCATGACATTGATCGGATATTCGAGCTCAACCTCAATACCACTCGCCTCATCCTGGTATACCGAGCGGGCGTTTTGCGCGTCGCCGGCAAAAGTCGAGGCCACAATGGCGTCGGCTTCCTCCAGTGCCTCAGAGGCGGGATAGGAGCGGATGTCGATGGTGTAATCCTGGTACGCATCCGCCAGCGCGCGCGCGCTAACCGCCTCGGACTCCGTACTCGGTCGCTGGGCAATCGCCGGAATCGAGGAGCAGCTAAAGGGCATCCGCCACTCGCCGCTGGGGATCTGGAACAAGTTTTCGCTGGCAATGGTGTATTCGCTGCGGCAGGGTGCGCCCAAAAAGAGTTCAGCCAGCTCGGCCCCACTGCTGTCTCGCAAAACGCAACGGGCCTCTAAGGTAAAACGCACGTGATAGACCTGGCCGTGCTCGCCGACGAAGCCGCCGGGCCACTTGTAATAAGGGTCCGGCTTCCAAGGGTGGGCCTTCCACGTAAAGGATGAACGGGGGAAATTGATCATCGCTGTCTCCTGCCGGGGAACTTGCCCCGGCTGCTATAGGTTCTCATCTTACAACGCCAGATTTGTAGTATAGCAAAAGGCATCTTTAGGTAAAAATGCCTGATTCACTCTCGCATCAATAGCCAAGGAGAACTCCATGACTCGCTCTAATGCACTCCACTTCGCGTGGGTTGCCGCTCTGACATTCGCTCTCACCGCCGAGGCAACTTTAGCAGAAACCTACGTGGTCGATGCTTCGCACTCTTCGGTCGATTTCAGCATTCGCCACCTCGTCGGCCGCACCAAGGGCCGCTTCGGAGACTTCAGCGGCACCATCAGCTACGACGCTGCCAAACCCGCCGCCACCAGCTTCTCCGGCACCATTCAGGTCAAGAGCATCGACACCGGCAACGAGCGCCGCGATGGCCACCTGCAAAGCCCCGACTTTTTCGCTGCTGAAGAGTATCCCACGATCACCTTCGAATCTACGGAAGTGACCAGCGCGGGCGAAAACACCCTCAGCGTAAAGGGCAAGCTGACCATGCACGGTACCACTAAAGAGGTCACCCTGCCCGTCGAGATCCTCGGCACCGGCATCAATCCGAGGGGTGGCAAGGCGCAGATCGGCCTAGAAACGAATTTTTCCATACTCTGCTCCGATTACGGAGTCAATAGCTGGGAACGCTTCAGCGCCGTGCTCGGAGACGAAGTAAAAATTCAGGTATTGATCGAGGCCAACGCAGAGTAAGTCAGAATCGGCTAGCCAAGCGGAACCAGTCGGCCATCCATTCAAAGTACTCGACGAGGAAGGCGTGGTTGCCTTCTGGTTGGTGGACCCGGAAGCGCTCTGGACAGCCCGCCTCTGAGTACGCTTGGGAGACGACCGGGATCAGCTCGTCAACGCCCTCGCGGGGCATGTCTTCATCCTCGGTCGGGGCGATCATCATAAAGGGACGTGGAGGCATACAGGCCGCGACGATTGCGGCGTGGTCAAAATAGCGCAGTAGATGGG
>JAPPEG010000042.1 GCA_028875345.1 Gemmatimonadota bacterium | reverse complement strand
GCGATACGGGCTGACCGTCGAGGTCGTAGAGGGTGAATTCGGGCGCGGGTTGCCCCGGTTGTAGCTTCAGGGCCTTATATAGAGCCGCTTGGACGACCTCGGTGTATTCCGGGTGCGGGTTGATCTCTTGGAACTCTTCCCACATGCGCTGGGCCAACTCAAAGGCGTCGCTGTCGCGCTTGAAGCCGCGAATTACCTCTCCAGCCAAAAACCAGTAGAGCACTCGCCCCTCCAGTTTTTCTTTGGCCTGACCGTATCTACTCGAAAAACTCCACGTCTTCCGTTTACGTTTATAGGTTTCTGTAGTTACTGAATCGAGTTGAGCTTGCACCGCTTCCGATAGACCAAGGCTCGATAGATCGATCCGCTCGGACAGCTTGGGCCGCTGGGGGTGTTCGTACATCGAATCGAGTTGGGTACGGGCTGGTTCTGACAGCCACGATAGATCGAGTTTCTCGGATAGTTTGGGTGGCTCTTTTTTTAGAGAATCCTGCTTTATTTCGACTGGCAAGTAGAACGCCACAGATCCATCCGTCGTATCCACGCTAGCCTCCTTTACCTCATTTGAAGTGTAGAAGCTATAGGATTTGGACTTTTCAAATAAGGCGTCGAGTCTGGCTTGGCCTGTCTCTGAAAGACCAAACACCGATAAATCAAAACTCTGGGATAGCTTGGGCAGTCTCTTCTTTTTGTAGACTGAGTCGAGCCGGACCTGAGCATCCGACAACAGACCAACTGCCGACAAATCAACCATCTGCGACAGCTTGAATCCCCGGCCCTCCTTTTCGTGCAGGGCGTCGAGTTGGGCCACGGTCTCCTCTGACAACTCCAAACCCGATAGATCGTACATCTCGGACAGCTTGGGCTTGAGCCGTCTAAATGGGTTGGACATCTTGTCTAACTCCCTGGAACCTGTGGGCGGGCGGCCAATAGATCCACTTCTGAATAGGAAGGCTTGCTCTATCTGTTCCCGCCGCTCCCAGTCCAAGGTCCGCACCAGAAACGTGTGATAGTCCATCGTGCCAATAGCCTTCTCATCGACTAGAGGAATTTCCTGCAGGAAGTCGTAGTACTTCGGGGGGAGGTCGCTGTTATCCTCGCCGTTGGCAAAGCGGTACTCCGTCGGGTAAGAAATCATGAGATTGGCCCACTCGTAATTGAAGTGGGCTATCGCATAGTCGACAAACCCTAACGACAGCGCGTATTCTTTACTCCTTGCGGCCAGAAACTCGAACTGGTCTCGGCGCCGCTGATCTACTTGACGCTTGAAATCCTCGGCCTCCAGCCCCTCGTAATCCAGACGGGGACGACCAAATTCGGCCATCCATTCAACCACGAAGCGGTTGTTGTCAGCTCCTGTACCGCTAAACGAGTAGGAGGAATCGGAAAAGCCCTCTTCCACGACCACGTGCAGACTGTCGCTAGGTTCGACGAAGAACATCGACCGCACTTCATTATAATAGGCCCTGACAAGGGTCCCTCGGACGACAGGTAGTTCAAAGGAGAAGCGATTCAGACTGTCGAGAACGACGCGTTCCTCGGAGTCTTCCAGCGCCGACGGCGACTCGTAGCCAAATGTGATTTCCCGCGAAGTTGGATCTCGGATTTCGCCGGTGATGATTGCAACCGACGGCGGGCTCTGAGCGCCGGCCAGACAAGCGCTCGACGCTATCAATATGGCAATTCGGAGGCTACAATATGCGTTCGTCATGGGGGTCTCCATTTAGTTAGGGCCTGCTCAAGGGACGCTTGGGCCACAATCCGGCTAATCCCAATAAAGATCAACAGCGCCAACCCAATAAACACCGCCACCACCTATAATTGCACCCCATCAGCCACAGCCACCATCGTCCCCACGCCAGCCAGAAAGACAGACCGCACCACAATACGGGATGACCCCATTCGCAAAACGCAGAGGTCTCACAAGCTCTTCTTGATCGTCGCTACAATGCTGTATATATCTCTTATCTTTCAGCTACCCATACGCGCCGTGATCGAGGAAGCCGAGCAGCCTTTTCAAGCGGGGATTCGCATTTTCGTACACATGCGGCGGCATTTGGTAGTTCATAAACGGGTAGTACTTGTGCCCGATGATCCGGCGCGCATACGTCACCTGAGTGATGTACCGCGTGCGGTCGCTGCGGTTCGGCCCCCCGCGATGCCACACCTGATTGTTGAACATCACGACGCTCCCCGCCGGGGCGCTGTTGTGGACGATTTGCTCTTCCCACTCAGAGCCCTCGATCTCGACCGGCTGTTTGCCGAGCAGATGCGTTCCCGGAATCACTTCCGTCCCGCCGTGCGCCGGCGTATCCACATCGGTCAGATAGTAGTTGGCCGTGAAGAACAGCACCGGGAGATGGACGTTCGGCGGCGGCTTGCCGTCTGTGACGACGTAGTGTGGGGCATCGTCCTGATGCCACGTCGAGAGGCCGCCGCCCGGAAGCGTCTGGAACGAGTTGTTGTGAATCACGTGGCAGTTCGGCGCTACCAGCGCCTCCGCGAAGCTCACAATCGGCTCGAGATCGAACAGGCGCAGGTTCGCTGCGCTCGTCTCGAATAGCCGATGCGCGAGCTTCGTGTACTCGCTGTAGTTGTTCAGTCCATTCGGATTGTCCGCCAGCGCCCGGTCCAAATCGGCCCGCAATTGCGCACACCAGTCCGGCGGGAGAACGTTTTTAACGAGCAGATACCCATCGCGATGAAACCGCTCGGTCCACTGGGCGATCTGTTCGGCGGATTGTTGAACCCCGGCGAGGGACAGTTCTTTTGACATTTTGGGCAATCCCATATTTCGTGTGGAAGGCCGATTGGCGCATCGCGAGGACGATGCCTTTCTTTCACTAAGTGTATATAGCCAAAATCTGGTGAGGTAGCCACTTAACCCAAAGGAGACGCCATGTACATCCAAGACCAACTCCCCCACGACCGCGTCACCGACGACAACCTGAGCTACTACAAAGCCATTGGCGTCGATTACCTGACCATCAACTCCCTCCCCCTCGACCTACACACTTACCCCGCAATGGTCGAGTATCTACGAGAAGTCCGCGCCCGCGCCGAGAAAAACGGTCTCCGCTTGTACAACGCCGCTTTAAGCGGCCCGGATGAAATCACTCTCGCACAACAAGATCGCGATGCCAAGATCGAGGAGTGGTGCAACTGGATCCGGGCCATGGGTACCGTCGAAGTCCCTACCCTCGGCTACAATTTCAAACCCGTGGGCAACTTCCGCACCCCCTCGGACACCGGCCGCGGCGGTGCCCACTACAGCACCTTCATCTACTCAGAATACGAAAAAGAGAACCACGACTATCCAGCAAAGCACATCGACGAGGACGGGATGTGGGCCAATATCGCTTACTTCCACCAGCGCATCGTCCCCGTCGCCGAGGAAGCCGGCGTTACCTTGGCCCTTCACCCAGACGATCCCCCGCTACCCGAGCCAATGGGCGGCGCCGCGCGGATTGTCTCCACCTTGGACCAATACGAGCGCATCTTCGCCCTCAACCCCAGTCCCCAAAACTCCATGCTGTTCTGCCAAGGCTGCGTCACCGAAATGGGCATTGACGTGTACGAGGCCATCCGCCGCATGGGCCGCCAAGGCAAAATCGCCTACGTCCACTTCCGCAACGTGCGCGGTACGCCCAAGGATTTCAGGGAGGTCTTCATCGACGAGGGCGACGTCGATATGTACCGGGCGATGCAGACCTACAAGGAAGTGGGCTTTAACGGGCCGTTTATGATGGATCACACCCCGTCCATCCCCGACGACACAGGCGGCCGCCAAGGCCACGCGTACGCCACCGGCTTCATCCGCGCCATGATCCAAGCCGTCTATCGCTGACATGACAACAGCAGCCCAAACTCAGATCACCGCCCATGGCGAACATTGGCTAATCAACGGCCAAACCACGTATAACGGGCGACAATATCGCGGTTGGAATGTCGAGGGTTTGTTGATGAACAGCCGCATGACAAATGGGGTGTTCGACGACGAAAATCCCGTAACGCGGCCACTTTGGGCATATCCAGACACGGGCGAATGGGATGCGGACCGCAACACAAATGAGTTTATCGCGCAGCTACCAACCTATCGGGCGCACGGGTTGTTGGCGGTGACGGTCAATCTGCAGGGCGGGAGCCCTACGGGCTACTACCGCGAGGCAGGTTTTCGAGAAATTATGGCCGCGCGACGCATGGACGCCAGTGACGATGTGATGTGGGCTGGCCTGCCGAGTCCAGCTTCGCAACCTTGGCACAACTCGGCTTTTGCGCCCGACGGTTCGCTAAAACCTGCATATATGGAACGGGCCGCACGCATCGCCGCGGCCTGCGACGAATTGGGGATGGTAGTGATCCTCGGGTATTTCTACTTCGGGCAGGACGAGCGTTTGACAGATGAGGAGGCGGTGTGCCACGCGGTGGATGAGGCGACGAAGTGGGTTTTGCAATCGGGGTACGGCAATGTGCTGATCGAGATCAACAACGAGACGAATGTTCCTCGTTACGAGCACGGGATCCTGCAACCACATCGCGTGGCTGAGTTAATCGACCGGGCGCGTTCCCACAAACTGGATGGGCGACGGTTGTTGGTGGGCACCTCGTACGGTGGTGGCCGGGTGCCAGACGACGATGTGGTGGCAGCGTCGGACTACATCATGCTACACGGCAACGGCGTTACCCAACCGGCGCGCATCGCTGAGATGGTTGCCCAAACCCGCGCTTTGCCTAGTTACACGGCAAAACCGATTCTCTTCACCGAGGACGATCACTTCGCATTCGACGAGCCAGACAACAACTTCCTGTCTGCGCTGTCGGCCTATGCTTCGTGGGGCTATTTCGATCCCGGGGACGCGGCTGGTGGTTCGTCAACCTTCGGCGATTACCGCGATGGCTATCAGAACATCCCGGTCAACTGGGGCATCAACACGGATCGCAAGCGCGGGTACTTCGAGCTGTTGGCGCAAGTTACTGGGGCGAAGGGGTAAGTCAAGTGCGGGAGACGAGTATTTTCCCTCGCCTCCGCGCCATAATCCAAGCCGTAAATCGCCGCTCAATCCGCAGCCGCCCGGATTGCTTCTCCCATCTTCCGCACCTTGACCTTGGTGTTGTTCGGATGCATAGGCACCAGTACGGCTCGCGCCAAAACGTCGAGCGAGTCTTGGCACGTATCCAGCTTGTATTTGACCCGCGCCTTGCGGTTGGCTGGCAGCTTAAAGGGGTTGAGCGCCGGATGGTGTGCGCCTTGGTAGCGCAAAATAGGCTCCCAGCGCGTATAGACGTGGCGGCCAGTATCCATGGGCAAGAAGGAACTCACGTCTTTTGCGTCCAATCGGTTGCAAAAGGAGCGCGCCTCGTCCTCAGTGGCAAACAAAAATCCTAGATGTGTGCCGCACTCGTAGTCCAAGCTATTGTTCTTTATCGACTCTAACCCCGCCTCCAGCCCGACCTGTAGCAACTCCTGCTTGTGGGCGCGCATGGTCTTGAGCATCCCCCGGATTCGCCGCAATTGCACGTTGAGTATGGCTCCCTCGACTTCAGAGCCCCTGAAGTTGGGGCCGGCAAATTGCAGCTCTTCGCGCTCTTCGTCGGGGTTCCAGTAAAACGAGCAGCAATCCACCGCTACCGAGCCGCGCTGATGCACCGCCTCGGCATTGGTGACAAAAGCCCCGCCTTCGCCGCAGGTCATATTCTTGAAGAAATTGAAACTAAACGCGCCAGCGTGGCCCCAACTGCCCAGCATCCGCCCCTCGTACCCGCCGCCCACCGCCTGACAGGCGTCTTCGAGAACGAGCAATTTGCGTTTGCGGGCGATCTTGGTAATGCGCTTCATATCGCAGGGCAGGCCGACCATGTGCACCGGAATAATCGCCCTAGTGTGCTTGGTAATTCGCCGTTTTAAATCCTTGGGACACAGCGTCAAGGAGTCATCGACATCGGCGATTACCGGAATGGCCCCAGCACCCAGCACCGCCAAGGCAGTCGCCATGTAGGTATAGGCGGGCACAATCACCTGATCCCCCGGCCCCACGCCCAATCCCACCAGCGCCGCGTACAGCGCCGAGGTCCCCGAGCGCGTCATCCGACAGTGCTCCACGCCCACGTAGCGCGCCCAGTTCCTCTCAAAGCGGTCGCACTCCCCACCCGATCCATAGCGGAAAATCGCGCCGCTGTCGAATAGCTGCTGTAGTTGCTTGATTTCTGCTTGGCCGATGCGATACATGATGCGCTCCTTTAGACAAGTTCCAGTTCGACCCAGCGCCGAACTGAATTAATAAGATAAAGGGTGTCGGCTCGCGCCAATTCGCCGATGGGCAACAGGCGTTCGCAGAGTTGGCCCTGCGCCAACAGCTCCGCGCGGAAGGTGCCGGCCAACAACCCAGATTCAACCGGGGGCGTGTAGCGGACGCCGTCGCGCTCCAGCACCAAGTTGCCAATGCAGCACTCGGTCAGCTCGCCGCGCTCGTTGTACAGCACCACATCGTCGCAATCCGGACGCGCCGCCAACTGCCGGTCGTACATAGCCCGATGAGTCGTCTTGTGGTACAGCAAGGGATCGCTGCTGTCCACCAGCTCGGCGGCAAGAGCCACCCGCAGCAGCCGCGGCGGCGCGAGCGCTTGGTGCTGCACGCGAACCTCGCCGTTGCGGGCCAACAGCAAGCGCACCCTGCACCGGCCCTCCATAGCCTTAGCCGCGTCTTGCAACTGCGCACGCACGTAGTCGTCCGCACAGCAAAATCCCCAGTAATCCGCCGACTGAGACAACCGCTCTAAATGTCTCTCTAACAGAAAGTAATCCCTTTCTTCATATAGCAGCGTCTCCAACAGTTCAAAAGACGGATATGGCTGGGCGCGCAAGACCCCGGCCTTGGTGAGGCACTCGGCGTATTCCCCTGCGGCCGACGATTCCCAGACGATCCCGCCGCCCACGCCAAATTCGAGCTGGGCCTTCTCTCGGTCGAGATGCGCCGTGCGAATCGCCACGTTGAAGCACGCCTCCGGCCCAGGCGACACATAGCCCATGCAGCCAGTGTAAATGCCGCGCGGGGCGCGCTCCAGCTCGGCGATGATTTCCATGGTCCGCACCTTGGGCGCGCCGGTCACCGAGCCGCAGGGAAAGAGCGCGGCAAAAATGTCGGGCAAGCTCACGCCTGCTTTGAGTTGGCTCTCCACAGTAGAAGTTAGCTGCCACACCGTGGGATAGCGCTCGACCGACCACAGGGCCGGGACCGCCACGCTGCCAACTTGCGAGATGCGCCCCAAGTCGTTGCGCAACATATCGGTAACCATCAGGTTCTCAGCGCGGTCTTTAGCGGAATGTTGCAGGTCGTCGGCCCGCTGCTGATCCTCGGCTGCAAAGCGGCCCCGTGGCCGGGTTCCCTTCATGGGCCGCACCGTGCAACGCCCGTCTTGCAGGCGGAAGAACAGCTCGGGCGACGCCGAGATCAGCACGTGCCGACCCAGGTCGAAATACGCGCACAGCGCCGATTCCTGCACCTGCCCCATATCGCGGTACAGCGCCAGCGGGTCACCCTGGAAGCGGCTGTGCAAGCGCAAGGTGTAGTTGACCTGGTACGTGTCGCCGGCTGCAATATAGGCGCGGATGCGCTCAATGGCGGCCTCATACTCCTCCCGCGACACCGACGGCCGCCACTCGTCCAATTCGTAGGAACCCAAGCCAGCGTTAGGCGCGGCCACCGGCGTCCGCTCCGCAAAGAGGCCAAAGTAAACCAAGGGAAGTGCACCAGCGGGGCGCGTGGTAAAAGCCGGGTCCAGACCGACCGCGGCCTCGTAGCAGACAAAGCCCGCAGCGTGCAGCCCTTGGCCCACCGCCCGCTCCACCGCGCTGAGGGCCGGACGCACCTCGTCCGCCGCTGTAGCCACCACCTCGTCCACCGGATCGACAAACGCGAAGGAGCGCTCCTGCCCGCAGCGGGCATACGACGACAACAGCACTGGGCTTTCTAAAGCCATGTCTCTGGAAGAATCCTCTTGGCACCGCCAACCACGCCGCGCCGGTCGCTGAGAGCGCTAAGGTCGTTGCTAGCCTGCCGCCTCGCCGGGCTGGTACTCAATGCGCCGCATAAACCGCTCGCCCACATCGTAGTTTGGCTGGTCGGAGACAAAGCGCCATAAGCGCACGCGCTGCATCAGTTCGTAGCGCTGCTCGTTGCCCTCCCAGCCGTGGTTGGTCGACAGGATGCTACCGATCTCAGGGTCGTCCAGATCTGCGGTGTCAAAGTTGCACACCTGCGGCCGCGTCGGGTTGAGCCGCAACTTGTACATGAAGCGATCCCGATCCGTGTAGTTGCTGCGCGCCCCGTGCCAGACGCGGGTGTTCCACACGTACATGGTCCCCGCCGGGCAGGTCGCCCAGATCTTGCCGCGCATGTGGTGGTAAATGGAGATCTCCCCGGTGCGCACATTGCGGAATTGCGTTCCCGGCACCAAGAAAGTACCACCCATCTCGTCTGTGGTATCCGCAGGGAACAGCGATAGCTGGATATCGAAGTAATGGTCGCGGAAGTCGATGACCGAGTCTTGGTGCATATTGGGACCCTTGGTTTGTTCGGCCTTGGTCAAGTGCGCGGCGTGGTGGTCGTACAGGGGATCGGGGCCGACCAAGGAGTGGATGAGTCCCTGCACCTGCGGCAGGCGGAACGCATCGCCCAAAGCCGTACCTTTGGGCCAAGTCTCCTCAAAGGGGGTCCCCACGGCGAGATAGCCCCGGTTGTGGTGCATTTCCTCAAGGCAGGCTCGGCACAGATCTTTGGGCACCATTTCTTCGAACTTCAAATACCCCGAGGCGACGAATTGCGCCATCTGCTTCGAGTTCAAAAGATGCTCTTTCACGATGTGGCTCCTTCCTCTTTTTGCAGCTCGTTAAATTTCGACAATACGATCTGGTAGGGCAGCGGCCCCAGTTCATAGCCCTCTTGGGGCGAGCGATGTTTGAGTTCCGACATCTGGATGACTTGCCAGCCGTCGCGCATGGCCGCCATGGCGTTGTGGTAGGGAGGATCGCTCTCCTCGACCAAGTCGCCTAGGCCCGTGCCCTTGGAGGCTTCGTAGCTTGCCCAAGCGACGACTTGGGCGTCGAGCGCGGGCGTGGTCTGAAAAAATACTAGAATGTCTTGCACAGCGGACATGAAAAAGCCTTCCGGTGATATCTGGTTGAAATTATCGAGCGGTATTTCATTTAAAATATAGAAGCAACAAATTCGCTGGCACGCAATTTGCGTAGGACCGAGAGACGCTATTTAATACCCTAACATCCTTTCTTCTATAAGGAGACTCGCAATGAAAGACCTGCTCTTATCGTCGGCGCTCGCCGCCATTTCTGTGGCGCTTTTCGCCACAGGAGCCGCCCAAGCCGACACCGCGCACCAGTCCTTTGACGTGGAGCCGGGCGACCGCCTAATAGTGGACACCGAATGGGGTGCCATTAAGGTCCATACTTGGGATCGCCCCGAGGTAGAGTTGGTCGTAGAACGAGCCGATAAACTCGATCTAACATACGACCAAGAGGCGGGTACCACGACCATCCAGGGCCGCAAAAAAGATGCCGGCCTGTTCGACTTCTTCGGCCTTGCGAAGGGACGCCCTCCCCTGTTCCGCCTCACGGTACCGCACCGGCACGATTTGGAACTGAATACCTCCGGCGGTGGCATTGAGGTGGACGATCTTCTGGGCCGCGTCTCGGCCCGGACTTCGGGCGGCAGTCTGAATTTTGGCCACATCGAAGGACCGATCGAGGGCAAAACTTCGGGTGGCTCCATCTCTCTAAAAGGCTGCTCCGGTACGGCGTCGGTGTCCACTTCGGGGGGCTCCATCCGCATTGGCGAGGTGGACGGGGAGGTGCGAGCTAAGACCTCGGGCGGCTCTATCCATATCAGCCGGGCCCAAGGCTCGGTGCAGGCCAAGACCTCGGGCGGCTCTATCAAAGTGGACGAAGTGCTGGGGCCTATCGAGGCTCAGACGTCGGGGGGCTCCATTCGCGCCCAACTCTCGCAGCAGCCTCACGGTCCCTGCCACCTCAAGACTTCGGGCGGCAATGTAGAGGTCTCCCTCGCTGCGGATATCGGTTTGCAGGTGGACGCCCGCACGTCGGGTGGACGCGTCTCCACCGACTTCCCGGTAGTAATGCAAGGCACGCTGAATAAAAACAGCCTCAAGGCCGCGATCAACGGCGGCGGGCCCCTCATGACCCTGCGCACCTCGGGCGGGTCCATACACCTGCGCAAACTGTAGCGCTGCACAGCATCGCCTTTTAGTCAAAGGGGTGCGGCACGACGGCTTCGGGTCGTTGCGCCGCACCCCTTTTTGCGTTTTTAGGTCGCCGAACCGGCCGCAGCAGCTAATGCGTCCGCGCCAGCGGCGTCCACTGGGAGAGGGCATCTAAGGCCGCTCGTTCCTCATCCCCCAACTCCACTTCCAGCGCCCCAAAGACCTCCTCCACGTGCTCGGGGCGGTCTGGGCCGATGATCGGCGCAGTAACATCCTCATTGGCCAATATCCAAGCGACGGCAACTTGCGCCGGGGTCTTGTCCTGTGCCCGACCAATCTCAGTCAGCTTCTGCACGATGCGCTCGGCTTGCTCGCTCATGGCTGCTGCAAAGCGGTCGTCGTCCTGCCAAGCGCTATCGGTCGGCGGCTTTTGCCCGCGCCTAAAGCGGCCGCTCAACAAGCCGACGGCCAGCGGACTGTAGGTCATCATGCCGAGACCGTACTGCCGACACAAAGGCAACAGTTCCGGCTCTATTTGCCAGCGGTGCAACAGATTATACTGATTTTGTAAGGTAAATAGTGGATCCAGCCTCCCGCGATCGGCCATCCACAGCGCCTCCACCACTTGAGCAGCGGTAAAATTGCAAGCCCCCACGTAGCGCACCTTGCCCTGCCGCACCAAATCGTCAAACGCCCGCAGCGTCTCGTCGAGTTTGGTGTCTGGATCCCAGTTGTGCAGCAAGTAGATATCCACGTAATCCGTGTTCAAGCGCTTTAACGACCGCTCGATCTCACGCATGATGGCAAAGCGCGACAAGCCGCGGTCGTTGGGTCCGTCGCCTATCTGACTCCAGACCTTAGTGGTGATCACCAAATCGTCGCGTTTGCCCTTGATGGCCTTGCCCAATAGCTTCTCGCAACGCCCCTGAAAGTAGAAGTTGGCGCAGTCGATAAAATTGCACCCTAGATCAATGGCCGTCTCGACCGTGCGCACAGCAGTCGCCTCATCCGTGTGCCCATGCCAGTATCCCCGAAAGGCCGTGCCCAAGCACAGCCGAGAGACCTTGACCCCAGCCCGGCCCAATCGCACGTAATCCATGTTTTCTCCTAATCTAAATGTTGGTTGGCAAGTCGTATGTCGGCGCGTTCGCGTGCCGCTGCAAGCCGATTTCGAGGCGGATTTCAGTCCCCGGCGGCAAGGCTACCGCAAAGTGCGCGTCGTGGACGGCAACGCGCTTGGTCGCCTGCTCCACCGGCGGCGCAGCATAGCTTCCCACCGCGCCCGGGTACGCGCTCTCTAAGGAATTGTACGCGACCTCTCCAAACCGATGCTCGGCCAAGGTTCCAGCTTGCAGCAGCACCTTGCGGGCGTCTAGCGCACTGAGGTTCACCAAGTGCACCACGAGGCGATCCCGCTCCACAGTCTCGACGAGTGCGGCCACATCCGCTGGCAGGCCCGGGCGTTTGCGCTCGGCGTCAAAATAGCGCAGCGGGGCCATCAAGATGCCGCCGTTGTACAGGAGCTGCGGCGCGCCCAAGGTCAGTTGGATGAGCGCCTCGGTCGTCACCGGGTTTAGCTGCTGCCACCAGTGGATATGGTTGTCACGGGGGTCGGTTCCGTCGCGGCGAATGAGCTCCATCCGCCGATAGACTTGCGAGAGAGCCGCTTGGAGAATCTGTACCGGGTAGTCGGGATTTTCGCCCTTGAGATAGCAAAACCACGGCGGCTCGTGGTACGCGTCCTCTTTGTTGTGGAACGGCACCACCATCCGCCAGTCGTAGCGCTCTTTGGCGCGCAGCGCTTCAAGCATCTCCCAATCGACCGCCGCCCCACAGACATTCCACAGCGCAGCCGGATACATGGCTGCCAGCGGCTGGAAGTCCGACCACCCCTTGGCCCCGTAGCAATAGGGCACCACAAAGCTGACCTTGTCGTCGCCGAGCGCGGTTAGCTGGCCTATCCAGTGCACGCCCAGGCTCATCTCGATTTGGCCCAAGTCGGCCATCTTCCCCTGCTCTATAACCTTTCTGAGCTGAGTGCGGGGCAGTTCGAGATACTTTTCCTCGCCGGTCAGCAGATAGCAATGAGTTCCGGCCAAAATGGCCGCCATAGCGATATTGTACAACCCGTGCGGCCACGTCCAGCCGTACATGCTTCCATACCAGCGTCCCTCCATGTATTCGCCGACCTGCCCGCTCAACCCCACATTGTCGGGCAGCAGACCCCCATTGGCCGCGGCCCGTTCGATCCACGCATCCACGTATTCGAGCAGCCAAGCGCGGTATTTGTCGTCGCCGGTCAGGTAGCAGGCGTTGGCGATCAACGAGGTGACGTGCAAATTGGTGGCGCAATCGCCCCGGGACATGCGTTCCTTCATGGCTTGCCCCATGCGCCGCGCCTTGGCCGGGTCCTTGAGGTCGGCAGGCGTGTCAATCCCCTCTAAGTCCTCGTAGGGCAAACCATAGCACGCCATCCCCGGGCTGTATCCATACGACGGCTCCTCGTTCTCTTCGTACAGCCAGCGCGGCCCTTTGCTTCCGTTGTGGGCGCATTTGATGATCTTGTGCTCTGGGTCGTAGTTGAGGGCCTCTGCGTCTTCGTTGAGATAGAAACCAGCAAAGCGCCGCGCCCGCGCCACATTCTCGGCGTGGGTCGGATCGGCCATGCACAGCAGGTAGAAATAGATGTAGCTCTCGCTCTGGTGGAACTGGTCGTAGCCGATCTCGTATTCCTTGTCTACGTGGCCGTACTCTACCATCAACTCGGTAGTGGCCTCCCACTGCCGCTGGCCGAGGGCGAGCAAATGATCGCCGCCGCCCAGCAAGTACAGCAGCGGCCAGTTGTAGAAGCTCTCGTAAAAGTCGTCGGCCCCGTCGCGGGAGTGCCGCAGGCCGTCTCGCCAAATCAAGCGGCCGTCGGGATAGGTGTACTTTTGTAGGAATGGATGGACGGCGTCCTCCATCGTCTTGATCAACTGCCGCTCCAACACGGCCCAAGCCGGGGGCTGTGCTAACGGCAGAGTGGCCTCAATCGTGGGCATTGCTTTTTGCCTGTGGGAAAGTGCTACATGGAACCTGTCGCAAAATTGAAAACGCCCCCGTAGCATACTGGTGGAAGCGCGTTGTAGAACGCGCCGCGCTAGCGGGCTTCATAATATAAGGCTTGTTAAAGGAAAGGCACTCTTTTGCCGACGCATTCCGTCGGCGGAGGGACTGGAACACCGCGTCGCTGCGGCCATCCCACGCGATCTGGTACACAGACGCTACACCTTAGTGTAGTTTTCGCTACAATCATTCCCTCCCAACCTCACTAGGGGAGCGCAAAGAGGGATAGAACATGCCAAAGGCATTCATTGCTGGATACTGCATTCGTTTGCAAGCTGGCCTTAGAACCTGATCTTTAGGCACGAAAGTTGCTAACGATTCTCTGTTGACATCCCTCTATCGCGTCCAGTATTTTCGTGGTACAATCAAAGGAGCATTGCAATGCCAGCCCCCACACCTCTAACCGCAGAGGAACGCCTATCCCGGTTGGAAGGCGTGTACGATCACCTAGCCACCAAAGCCGACGTTGTCCGACTAGAAGGCGAGATCAAAGGCGAGATCGCCGGACTGAAAACCGAATTGTACAAGGGTCTGAACCGCAACCTCTACATCACAATAGGAGCCATTGCTGTTGTGGCTGCTCTTGTTAAATACTTGCCATGACGCGCAGATAGAGTGATTTCGCCTCACCCTTTCCCTCCCTTCACACTCCACACCGACCCCGTAGTGTACGTATTTCGCTCCGAGCACAAAAACTCAATCACCTCGGCCACTTCCGCAGCGTCTGAGTAGCGCCCAATTGGGTTGCCCGGATCGCGCAGGTGCTCCTCGTCAAAGCGCGGCACCACCATATCGGTCAGCGCCCGGCCCGGCTCGACGCCGTTGACGAACACCCCCTGCCGTGGCCAAGCATCGCCCAGCGCCTGAATAAACGACCACACCGCCCCCTTAGACACCGAGTACGGCACCTGATAGGGACTGCCGTGGCGCCCACCCGAAGAAATCGTCACACAGCGCCCCCACCCCCGCTCTAGCATGTGCGGGACCGCCGCCTGATGCGCGTAGTACACTCCATGGACATTGATCTGCATAACCTTGGCAAACTGCGCGGCCGTCTGCTCGAAAAACGGCTTCTCCCACCCCAAGATACCGGCACTGCACACCAGGATATCCAGCCGCCCAAAAGCCGCAATCGCTTGGGCTACTGCCTCGTGCACCTGCCCCTCGTCGGTCACGTCCGTCTCGATAAAGAGCGCCTGTTGTCCCATGGCCTCGACCTCCCGCACCCGCTCCTGCGCTAGTTCCGCCAGCACATCGACAATGACAATGTGCCGCCCAGCCTCGGCCAAGCGCAGCGCGGTCGCACCCCCGATGCCGCGTGCGCCCCCCGTAATCAAGGCCACTCGCTGCTCTACAGGTGCTGCAAATCGCAAATGTGCCATACTACCTCCCCTTGCTTGCGCGGTCGCGCGGTTTTTATAAAAATAAGCAGTCTAGCGCCACTAATAACCAACCCTGCCCCTTTACGATATATATGGAGCACACAAAATGAAAATCGAACAGATCGAATCCTTGCTCATCGGCAATGGCTACGTCGTCCGCATCACCACCGACACCGGCCTGACCGGCATCGGCCAAACTGCCTGCTGGGGCTACCCCACCGCCGTGCAGAGCATCGTCGATGTCTTCAAAGAATACCTCATCGGCCAAAATCCCCTCCGCATTGAACACCACTGGCAGCACCTCTACCGCATGGCCCCCTTCCGGGGCACAGCCATCATGGGAGCCGTCTCGGCCGTGGATATCGCGCTGTGGGACATCAAGGGCAAGCACTTCGAGGTCCCGGTGTGGGAGCTGTTGGGCGGCAATGTCCGCGACAAAATTCGCCTGCACCTGCTCTCTGGGGGCAGCACCCCAGAGGACAACTTCAACGCCGCGCAAGCCGCTGTCGCCGAGGGATTTACCGCCATCAAGTTCGACCCCATCAAAACGGACTGCCACGACAAGGGTCAGGCACGGATGATCCAAACCGCCGTCGAACTGACCGCGGCCGCGCGCGAAGCCGGCGGTCCAGATTTGGACCTAATCATCGAACTCCACCGCAAGCTGACGCCCATGGTCTCCCTAGCCCTCGCCGAGGCCCTCAAGCCCTTCCACGTCTTCTTCCTCGAAGACCCGATCCAGATCGACAGCATCTCAGCCCAAGCCCACATCGCGCAAAAATCTACCGTGCCCTTTGGCAACGGCGAGCGCTTTGTGTCTATATGGGAGTTCCGCGAGTTGTTGGAACAGGGCGGCCCCCAGTATTTGCGGCCAGATGTGGCCTTGGCCGGCGGCATCTCGCACTGCAAAAAAATCGCCGCCATCGGCGAAGCCTACCACTGCGCAGTAGTGACCCACAACTTCTTGGGACCGCTGACTACCGCCGCCTCCCTGCACCTCGACGCCTCGATTCCCAATTTTATTACCCAAGAATACACCAAAGGCGACGAAGCCCCGCACAACGCGGTCTATCGGTGCGCGTATAAGCGCGAAGGCGGGTACATCCCAATTCCCCAAACCCCGGGCCTCGGCGTGGAGCTAGACGATGGATTAATCGAGCAAACGCCCTACAAACCCATCAACAACGCCTCTACCCCATTGCGTGCCGACGGCTCGGTGTCCTATGCCGTATGAGAGGAGCCGCCTGACGTCCTCAGTCAATTAGAAATATGCACGGGAACATGCCGACAACCACTACTCTAACACAGGAGGCCACATGAACGTCCTAATTTTATCCGGCTCAAACCATGGGTTTGCGGCCAGTGCCCCGGTCATCCACGAGTTTTTGAGTGCACACGACGATCTGTCCGTCGCGCTTGACGACGACAAGGACGTGTTGGCGTCAGACGGTCTGCGCGACTTTGATGTGCTGATCCACGGCTCCGGCTTTACGCGAGGCGAGCGGCAGGAAGACGGCACTGTACAGCAAGTGCCCGAACTGACGCCCGCGCAAGAAGAAGGGGTGTTCGACTTTGTCGCCGGTGGCAAAGGGCTAGTCGGCATCCACGGCACTGCGTGGTGTATTGGCGGCAAAGCCGTGGATCTACTTGGCGGTCACGCCAACTGGCACCCGCCGGGATCGGCCTTCACTGTCTCCATTATCGACGGCGATCACCCCGTCACGAATGGCGTGCCCGATTTTGACGTGGAAGACGAGATTTACATGTCGGCGTGGGATCCGGCCATCCGCATCTTGGCCACCGCCGAGTGGAGTGGCAAGCAGCATCCCCTAGCCTGGGTCAAGCCCTATGGCGCGGGGCGCGTGTTTTACACGGCGTTGGGACACGGCCCGGGAACATTTGCGCGCTTAGGTATGCAGCAGATGATGGTGCAAGGAGTGCGGTGGGCCGGGGGTGGTCTATAAAAACCCACCCTTCGCGTCCGACCACTGCCCACAGCGGATTTCCAAGGTTTGCGCCACCGGCGTCCGCAGGGCGATGAGCACTCGCAAACGCCCCTCGTCAATCTCGCTATTGCGCATCCGCCACATGGTGTGCTCCATAGCCCCCGGGCCAAGGCGGATGGCGTCGTCGCCCACCCGATAGAGCGCGTAGCCCGCTTTGAGAAAGATCGTGTGCCCGGCGCGGCCCTCGACGAGCGCGCTGTCCATCTCCAAGGTGCCGCCCGGCTCGAAGACCCCTTCAATCTGAAAGGGCACCCCATCCACGCCTCCTGCGGTGCGGATGTGGAGGTCAAAACCACCGGCCTCCTCCTCGACGTGCAACTCGACTTCCAGCGGCGGTAGCTCATACGTCGCCCGTCGCCCTCGCACCTCTCGCCAGTTTTGAGCATTGACCTGCTCGGCAATCGGCAGCCAGTAAATTCCTCCCACGTAATCTTTTTCCGGATAGATGCGGTTGCGGCCCTTGTGCTGCATCCGCACCCCCTTGTCCGCCGCGGCAAACTCCTCACCGACAAATTGTCCCGTAGCAAAATAGGTCGATGATAGCTTCACTGCCGCCAATTCGGCCTGCCCACAAACCACGCTAAAGGGCGCGGTCAGACCCGCCGCAGCCGTAGCACTCACCGCGCCTTGGCGCACCCGCCACAGGCCGGAAGCGGGATAGACGCGGCTATAGCGCTCGGGCAAAGGCGTCCGCTCTATACAAGCCGCGCGCCACTCGGGATGCAGGACGTAGTTCGGCAGGCAGACCAAACCGCCGCCACGCGCGACCAATAGGTCGGCCACGGCTGCGTAGAAACCATTGCTATCCAAATGGGCCAAGGCGTGATAGCCATCGGCCAAACCAGTCGGCACAGCTCGCGTGTCGCGGTCTTGCCGCGTGGAAATGCTCGTCACTGCGGTGGCGTCGGCGTGGAGGAGATGGTAGGACAAATCCAAGTTGCGCCGTACAGGCTCCAGCAGGTCGGGCCGTGCAAGCACGTGTGCCGCACGGATTAAGGCGCGGTTGACCACCGCATTGTACACACCCGTGCTCCGCTCGCTGTACTCGCCATCGGCGTTGATGTCAATACCTTCGCCGAGGTACGCGTCCACAGTCGCGCTTATCTCGAGTTCTGGATAGAGAGCTCGGGCTTGGGCCAATGCGGCGACTAGCACCCAGCGGTGATTAGGCGTGTGAAAGCCGCCAGCGACCATGCCCGGGGCCGCAGTCTGTATAAGCTCGCCCAAGGCGTCCGCAATCTCGGCGGCTCCCTCGTCGTCTGCAGCCAGTTGCCGCGCCGCAAACACGACCGGCGCAATGGCCTGCACCACAAATCCTGTGTCTGGGGCCGAGTCGAAGTTGGTGGTCAGTAAGTCGAAACAACCCGACGGATTCCGATGCCGGCGGGCAAACTCAGCGGTGAGGAGGATCCGCCGCAAAAGCTCTTTGCTGCGATAGTAGCGCGACTCGGGCAACAGATAGGCGTAGCCGAGCGACGCGACCGCGCTGATGCTTTGTGAACCCACCAGCCGGTCGCCATCCATAAAGCCGCCGCAATAAGGGTCTTCTGCGTCCAACACTTGGCGCGTCAGCACGCCCTCGACCTGCTGGTCTAACTCGCCGACGAGCGGCGCGTACGCAATCACCGCCGCTTCTGCTCCAGCGACCGATACGCAGCCTCGGTGAACTTGGCTACTGCCACGGCAAAATCCGGCCGCTCATAGCCCTTGCCGCCATTGCGAATCCAGCGCAAAAAGGCCGCGTCCGGCGTATCTTCCTTCACCCGCTTGGGCACCTCCAACGGCTCCCCGTTCAGCAACACCTCCCGCACCTGCCATTGGTGCAAGTGAAAGACCAAGGTTCCCTTGTCGCCGTGGATGGATAGCCGCTCGTCGTGCCGGCTCGCGCTGCCGACAAAGCTCAGCGACCCCAGCGCGCCGCCGCGAAACCGCGCATTGACCACGGCATCCATATCCACCCGCTTGCCCCGCTTGTCCATGAAGGCCGAGACCTTTATCGGCGTCAAGCCGGTAATCCACAGCACCGCAGCTACTAAGTGACTACCGGTGTCCATAAACATCCCGCCTCCTGCCAGCTCGGGCACCATCCGCCATCCTCTGCCACCCCAGTTTTGCGTCACGTACGCGACGACTCCCTTGAGCTCGCCGAGGGCACCCTTCTGCACCAGTTCCCGCGCATACGCATACGCCGGGTAAAAATTTCGCTGATAGCTGACGACCAACACGCGCTCCCGCTCAGCAGCCAGATCGATTAGCGCCTGGGCGTGGCGCGCCTTCGTCGTCAGGGGTTTTTCGACCAAAACGTGCAGATCCCGCTCTAGCGCATAGCGCGCCTGCGCGTAGTGAGTCGAATGCGGCGAAGAAATCAGCACCCCGTCGAGCGCATCTGCGCCAATCATCTGCCGGTAGTCGGCGTAATATGCGGCCTCAGCCCCCCACGCTTCCAGCAATCGCCGTGCCGATGCCTCCTCGGGATCGGCGACCGCCACCAGCTCTACACGGCCATCGGCTTTTAGCCGGGGAATGTGCGCACCGCGCATGTTGCCGCCACAGCCGATCAGGCCGAGGCGAATTTTCCTTTTTGCCATTGCGTTTCTCTCAGTCTACTAGGTCAAAAAGCGGTGCGACCCCGCCGAACATTCCCGGAAAGCGGAACACGGCCTCGTCTTGGTCGCGGATGCGGTCGAGGACTGCTTCGTCGAGCAAGGCGCGCTGACGGTCGAAAAGGACTTGCTCTTCTGCGACTGCGTACGACCCCTCGCGCCGCGCCTGCTCTTGTGCAGCGGCAATTTCAAGATCGCCAGCCAGTTTCTCCGCCATCGTTCCTAAGAAGTGTTCTAATAGCGACCGATGTCCACCGTCGGACGCCCGTGCAGCCGCCGCGTCAAAAGCAGCATGGCACTTCACCAAGCGCTCGCGCCAGTCGTCGGGGACCTCGCCGTCGAGGGTGAAAGGCGCGGCGTGGCCCAACAAAGGCGTGCGATCCTCGGTCTGGAAAGCCACTAGTACGCAACAATGCTCCAAGGGACGAGCGCGGAACCGGACGACGTTCCCCGGCTCAATATCGGCGATCTGGCCGACGGCGAGCGGCTGCGTTTCTACCCCGTCCATAGAGAGCACGTCTATATACGCCTCAGCACAGAAGTCAGCGACAATATGCTCGCGGGGCCGCCCTTGTATCCCGCAACGCCCAAAAGGCAGCGAATACACCCAGTCGCAATCCGTCGCGTCATATCCCTCCCCGCGCAACTGGCGCAAGGCGCGGCAAAGGCGCTCGGCCTCGCCCGCTGCATCCGTAGGTCGCGGCATAACCGCCCCTGCTGCATCCACTTCCACCCGATAAGGCACTCCGTACCCAAACAGCCGCGCCCTCAACGGATCACCCATTTTGTCCATCCTCTAGCAGCTCCTCGGCGCACTCGGCCACCTTGCGGAAGGCCGTAGCGTATTGCCCGATGATTGTGGCGTCGTAGTGCTTAAACCACGGAATCGAATAGATGCGGTCGGTCATGCGGTCGGTCACCGGCAGACTGCCCGGTCCCTGCCGCAGATCGCGGTTGGAGTGGGCGATGCGCGTGGGTTGGCCGTGTCCGTAAATGTCAGCCTCGTTGAGCACTGGGTGCAGGTGCATCAACTCATTGGCTCCCGGCATGATCTTGTACGACCCGGTCTCGGCCGTGACCGCCGCGCAGAATCGCTCGACCGGCAGGCCGCCTAGTTCCTCGGGCACGTACAATCCTTTAGCCGCATACCAGCCGCCCATCGTCGAGCCGCTGTCAGCCGACGGTCGATGCGCCTTGATCCCCGGGACGCCTTCGAGCAAATCCCAGAAGTAATTCATCGCCCGCTGAATTTCCTGCATCCGCTCGTCGTAGTGCTTTAGCTGCGTGCGGCCCACCGCCGAAGACAACTGATGCATCCGGTATTTGTACCCGCCCAGCGGCATCCTAGCAAAAGGCTTTAGCGCAGGATCTTCTAAGGAGCGAGTGCGCTCATAATGCCCAAAAGCCGCAGCGCGCTCGTACAGGGCTTGATCGTCGGTAACCAAAAAGCCCCCTTCGCCGCAGGCCAGCGACTTGCCCGACATAATCGACATCGCACCGATGTGGCCGATTGTGCCCAGCAGCCGTCCCTTGTAGCGGCCTCCCTGGGCATGCGAGACATCTTCAATCACCTTCAGCCCGTGCCGCTCGGCAATATCCATGATCGGATCCATATCGGCCGGATAGGCGCAGTAATGCACGGGCACAATGGCCTTCGTCCGCTCAGTGATCCGGTGCTCGATGTCGTCGGGGTCCATCGTCAGCGTGTCGGGATCAATCTCGGAAAACACCACCGTGCCCCCCAGCGAGAACACCTGGAGCGACGTGCCCCAAAAGGTCATGCTCTGCGAGATAACCTCGTCGCCAACGCCGACGCCGCAGGCCCACAGCGCGGCGTGGATCGCCGATGTGCCCGTGTTGTGGCAGAGAGCGTGCTGCAAGCCAAAGTAGGACTTCAGGTCCTCTTCAAAGTCCAGAGTTAAATCCCAGCCCGACATCGCCCCGCGCCGCAGCACGTCCAGCACGGCTTCTTCATCTTCAGCGGTGATGATCGGCCAGCGGAAAATATCCCCTTCGTCGGCAGTGACGGCCTTGGGGCCGCCCAAGAAGGCCAACTTGCTCATCGTCATACTATGCTCTTTCTATGCGCTAAGAACCCATAATTTCTCGCAGCCGCGCCTGCGTCGGCAGGTAGTTGCTCTCCCACACCTGTTGCACCACCCCATCGACGATATAGGCCAAGCGCGGCCAGCCGTGGCCAAAAGTCAAGCGCCGAAAGTCCGTTATCGATATGGAGGCAATGTCAAAGCGCGGTTGCAACTGCTTCTTGAAGTCAATCATTTGCGGTGCATCCTGCGCGAAACTCGTCAGGGCGATGAGTCGCGGCAACTGGGGATCTTGGGCGAGGACGTTCATCTTGGGCACTGCATTTTTGCAGTGGCTGCACGTAGGGCTGAACAATTCGATCAGGTATTCGCCCTGCATCAAATCCACATCCACGCCTT
>JAPPEG010000253.1 GCA_028875345.1 Gemmatimonadota bacterium | reverse complement strand
CGCTTGACGGCTACGTGCGCATGAAGCTCGTCAGCCTGAGCGCAGCAGGCGATGTATTCGAACTCTTCGTGCCGCAGGTCTGGCCAGCGACTGGCTACACGCAGCCAGAAGAAGTGGCGCAGCAGATCGACGAAAACGTCGGCAATTTCCTGCAGAATCCAGCACGAGACGCTTTAGGCGTAGTCGATGACGAGACCTATTTCGAATTGTTGGACTTCCACCACCAACGGCTGGCCGATGTCGCTCACTACCTGACGGATAGCAACGACTGGGACGTGCTGTTCATCGAAACCCACGCCTCGGATTACACCAGCCACTTCTTCCTCTCGCAAGCCGACGAGTGCAGCGGGGCCGACCCGCACACCCTAGCGCGCTGTCAAGCGGGCGTAGCCGAGACCTACGCCTCCATCGACCGCATGATCGGCCGCGTCGTCGAGCTAGCCGATGACGACACCGTCGTCGCCGTCGTCGCCGACCACGGCGGCACCCCCAACCAACACCAGCCGGTCGATATCGCCGAGGTGCTGGAACAGGCGGGCTTTTTGGTCTATGCAGACGCGGAGAAAAAGCAGATCGACTGGCAGCGGACGCGGGCGGCCAACGTAGGGCTGGTCCACATCTTCGTCAATCTCAAGGGACGCGAGCCTACGGGGATCGTCGATCCCAGCGACTACGAGCAGACGCGGCTCGACCTCATCGAAGCCCTCCACGCCTATCGCCATCCGCAGACTGGGCGCGGCCCCTTTGCCCTCGCGCTGACGCGGGAAGACGCAGAGATGGTCAATCTGGAGGGCGAACTCGTCGGCGATGTGGTCTATGCGCTGCGGCCCGAATACGACGGCGCACACGGCAAGCAGCTCCCCTCGGCCACGCTCGGCATCGGCGGCCAGCACTGCACGTTCGTGCTGGCCGGAGCCGGCGTAAAGCAAGGGCTGGCGCTCGAGCGGCAGGTACGGGCGGTGGATGTCGCGCCGACGCTGTGCTACTTACTCGGCATCCCCATGCCCGCGCAGGTGGAAGGCGGCGTAATCTACGAGGCGCTCGAAGACGCGGACTGGCACTTGCGATGAAGGCAGCCTATTACTGCGGCGACCGCACGGTCGAAATCGGCGAGTGCCAAGTGCAACCCCCTATCGCAGATCAGGTGCGGATCGAGGTAGCCTATTGCGGAGTATGCGGCACGGACATCCACATTTACCTAGGCCATCAAGATCGCCGCATCGACATGCCCCAAGTCATTGGGCACGAGATGTCGGGGCGGATCGCAGAAGTCGGATCCGGCGTCGAAGGCTGGGCCGTGGGCGATCCGGTCGTAGTGCGTCCTTTAGAGGCTTGCGGTGCGTGCGCGGCCTGCAACGCCGGCAATGGCCATATCTGCCAAAACCTAAATTTCATCGGCATCGACAGTCCGGGGGCCTTCCAAGGGTCGTGGACAGTGCCAGCCCATACGCTGCACCGTCTGCCGGACGACATGCCGCTGACACTCGGTGCCCTAGTCGAGCCACTGGCAGTCGCCTGTCACGATGTGCGCTTGGGCGAGGTAGTCCCGGGCGAGAAAGTCGTAGTGATCGGCGGCGGCCCGATCGGTCTGCTCAATGCGCTGGTGGCGCAACACGCGGGAGCCGAGGTGCGAGTGGCCGAGGTCAATGCCTATCGACTGCAAGCGGCGCACGCGCTGGGGCTGGAGACGGTTCGTCCGCTGGAGGAGGACTTGGTCGCCCACGTCGAAGCCTGGACCGACGGCGCGGGAGCTGACGCAGTATTTGAGGTCTCTGGCTCGTTGGCCGGGGCCGAGGTGATGACTAAACTCGCCAAAGTCCGAGGGCGGATCGTGGTGGTGGCGATTTTCGCTGACGCTCCTAAAGTCGATCTCTTTCAATTCTTCTGGCGCGAGTTAAAAATGTGCGGCGTGCGCGTGTACGAACCCGAAGACTACGACCGCGCCATCGAACTGGCGGCCAGCGGCGCGCTACCGCTTGACGAACTGATTACCGAACATCTTCCCTTAGACGCGCTACCCGACGCCTTCGCCCGACTGACAGCGGGAACGGACGCGGTCAAAATTTTAATCGACACCCAAGGGGAATAATATAGAATGAGCATTTTGGACCTTTTCAAGCTCGACGGCCAGACAGCCCTAGTCACCGGGTGCCGCCGAGGCATCGGGCGCGGGTTTGCGCAAGCATTGGCCGAGGCGGGCGCGGATATCGTCGGCGTCAGCGCCTCGCTGGAAGCAGACTCTGAGGTTGGCGAAGACATTGCTGAGCGCGGCAAGCGCTTCACAGGCTATACTTGCGATTTCAGCGACCGGGAGGCGGTCCGCGCCTTCGTCGAGCAGGTCAACGCCGAAGTCGGCCCAATCGACATCCTCATCAACAACGCCGGTACGATTCGGCGTGCCCTAGCTGAGGAACATGGAGACGAAGACTGGGACCACGTCATCGAGGTCAACTTAAACGCGCAGTTCGTGCTGGCGCGGGAATTCGGCAAGCAGATGCTGTCCCGCGGCCGGGGCAAAATCGTCTTCACCGCTTCAGTGCTGACCTTCCAAGGCGGCATCACAGTGCCGGGCTATGCCGCGGCCAAGGGCGGGATCGGGCAGTTGACCATGGCGCTGGCCAACGAATGGGCCGGTCGCGGAGTCAACGTCAATGCCATTGCCCCCGGCTATATCGCCACCGACAACAATCAGGCCCTGCGCGACGATCCAGTGCGCAACGAGCAGCTACTAGTGAGGATCCCGGCCGGCCGGTGGGGGACGCCGGACGATTTAAAAGGCGCGGTAGTATGGCTGTCGTCGCGGGCAGCCGACTACGTGCATGGGTCCGTCGTAATCGTCGATGGCGGGTGGATGGGCCGCTGACATGGAAGAGGCTCGCCTGCTAGCGTTCTGGGGCAAGACGCTGCGTAGTTCTGACAATTCCTCGGAAACTGTATTCAATGATACCAAAGGGCAACGCAGCTATAAGCCTGTCTTACATCATTTAATGGATGTCGCTGCTGTCGCCCTGCGATGGCAGCAATTGAATCCTGCCCGTCTTGAGCGCGAGGCCGCTTTGCTGAAAGTGAGTCCAGAGTGCTTAGCCAAGACCACGGCTTTTCTGGCTGGCGTACACGATCTCGGCAAATTTTCACGCAGCTTTCAGGCGAAGGTGCCCGAATTGTGGCCAGAGCTGGTCCTTGGTCCGAGGAGAGAAATCTCCGACCGAGGTCACTGGCGCAACACGGCTGTTCTTCTCAGGGCCGAGCCAATATCCCTAGAGTTCGCCAGCCTATTTCCTAGCATCCCTTATGATATAGCACCGATCATTGCTGCCATTGCGGGGCACCATGGACGACCACCCGAAGGACAGGATGAAGTAAACGCCGCTCCAAGTAAAGCTCGGCGCGACCAGCAGCTTGGTGAGGAATGCGTGGACGCGGCTCATACTGCCTTTTGTATGCTCCGGAACCTGATAGAACCTTCGCCGCTATCGTCTCTCGAAAAACAGAAGCAGGCGGCGCAGTGGTCTTGGCGCTTGTCAGGGCTTGTCACACTGGCCGACTGGGTCGGTTCGGACCCCGATTACTTCTCTTTTAAATCGGTCGATACGAGGCTGGAGGACTATTGGGACTGGGCACTTAATCAGGCCAAAAAAGCCCTAGAGGGTAAAGGGTTACTGGCCCAGTCCCCAGAGTCCCGTCCGAGTTATGCGAGTTTCGCTCCACGAGCTGCCGCCCGTCCAAGACCCATGCAGAAACTGGCGGAAGAAGCACCGCTTAAGGATGGAGCGCAGTTGTTCATCCTAGAAGACACCACAGGGGCTGGTAAAACAGAAGCGGCCATCATGCTTGCGGCCCGGATGATGGCGGCGGGCAAAGGCGAGGGCCTGTACTTTGCGCTGCCGACTATGGCGACGGCCAACGCTATGTACGGGCGGCTGACGGGGACCTACCAGAAGCTGTTTGAACCTTCAGCCTCCGAAAACCTCTCACTCGTCTTGGCACACGGTAGGTCGAACCTGTCCGAGACGTTCCGCGCCATCGTCAATTCTACTGACATGGCCAATGGCAGCGAGGATGAAACCGCATCTGCCTTTTGCGCCCAATGGATTGCAGATAACCGAAAGAAAGCCTTTTACGCAGATGTTGGAGCGGGGACCATTGACCAAGCCTTTCTCTCGATCCTCCCCAAAAAACATCTAACCTTGCGTCAATACGGGCTGGCTGGCCGAATCCTCATCGTTGATGAAGCCCATTGCTTTGATGCCTATATGGGCGAGGAACTCTCCGCGCTGCTGGAACTTCACTCCCAAAACGGCGGCTCCGCCATCGTGCTCTCGGCGACCTTATCTCTGGAGCAGCGCCGCAATATGACAGAGGCGTTTGCCAAGGGCCTCGGCCTGCGCTACCCAGAGGATCTGAGCGATCAACTGTGTAGTGAGGCGTACCCGCTGCTTACCTCAGCCACAATCGGTGGAGTACAGGAATGCGAATCGAAGTTCGATTCAGCGTTGCGTCGTAGCGTAACGGTAGAACGCCTGCCCGACCGAATAACCGCCGAGACACGGGCGCTCTCCGCAGCAAAAAAGGAAGCGGCCGTGCTGGTCATCTGCAACGCAGTAGATGAGGCCATCGCCGTATATGAGTCGCTTGCGCACCAAATGGATCACCCGGATCACATTCACCTGTTCCACGCTCGGTTTGCCCAAGGCGATAGGCAAGACATCGAAGAGGACGTATTGCACCGATTCGGGCACGACGCCAAAGCGACAGACCGAGCAGGCCATATCCTTGTGGCCACGCAGGTGGTTGAGCAAAGCCTCGACCTCGACTTTGACCTCGTCATCTCGGACCTCGCGCCGGTGGATCTCATAATTCAGCGAGCCGGCCGGATGTGGCGTCATTTGGACAAGCGTCCGCCGGAAAGCCGCCCTGTGGAGAGGCCGCATATCCTCGTGGTCTCACCGGACCCAGATCAGGTAGAAGACCAAAACTGGCTTGAGCCGGTACTAGGCAAGGCGGCCTTTGTCTATCAACATGCCGGCGTGATGTGGCGCAGCGCGAAGGCCCTGTTCGATGCCGGACGCATTGACACGCCGGAAAGTTTCCGCTCCTTGATTGCACACGTTTACGCTAATGAGGATGTGCCACCAGCCCTTGAAGAAAAGCAAATAGAGGACGAAGGAAAGGAAATGGGCAACCGCTCGCTGGGCCGATTTAACGTCGTCGGCCTAGAAGGAGGCTACGGTAGCCTGCCGACGGCATTGAGCGGTACAGAGGATATTGGCACCCGACTGGGAGAACAGACCGTCACGTTGCGTTTAGCTCGCTTGGAGGAAGGGCGTCTTGTTGCTTGGTGCTCGACCGACAGCGATTTCAACAGGGCTTGGCCTTTATCTGAAATCCGGGTACGGGAGAAATTTCTCGCTGGGGCTTTGCCACCGCCCGAAGATCAGGCCCTTCAAGATCGAGCCAAAAGCGACTGGCCGGAATGGGAACGCGAAATATTAATTGCAGTGGTAGAAACAGATGGTAGGGTTCGATTGGAGGGGACGAAGGACGGCAGCTATTTCACGTATTGCCCCCGAATAGGCTTTCGACGTGTTGTCCCGCAAACGCGGGAATGATCCATAGTAAGTCGTTAGGTTTGCTACGCCCCTTCTGTGCGGGGATTTTTGTTTGGAAGATACACTCTCACAGATTCTTTACATGGCCTTTCAGTAGTTGTGCTGTTAGTAAAACTTTAAGGAATGAGACATGCATCCATTCAATCTGCTCAGTGATCCCTTTCTCCCGGTCGTTATGCGATCTGGAGCACAAAGATGGCTTGCCTTTCCCGAACTAGCGGCCGGAGCCAAGAGCAACGGCTTGGATGAAGACTACCCTGTCGAATTTAATTGGCCGCGACCGGACTTCAACATGGCGAGCTTTGAGTTCTGTATCGGCGTGGTTTCGCTGGCCTTCGATATCCGCGAAGAGGACGACTGGCGTCCATTTTGGACCAATCCACCTGATCGAGACGCGCTCGCCGAAAGGCTCTCCCCTCTTGTTTCCGCTTTCTATCTCAACGGCGAAGGGCCGCGCTTTCTACAGGATCATGAATCCCTGCAAGGCAACGAAACCCCTATTGAATTACTGCTCATTGACACACCGGGGCAAAACGGCCAGCGCAAAAATTCGGACTTGCTAACTCACCGCGACCGCTATGCAGCACTCGGCCTACCGGCTGCGGCCATGGTGCTGTACACTCTGCAAGCCTATGCGCCAGCTGGCGGTGCCGGGAACCGCACTTCCATGCGTGGAGGTGGGCCTTTGACGGCGCTTGTCGTTCCGACGACCAATGACGGAGCACAGCCGGTATCTTTGTGGCGCAAAATTTTCGCCAATGTAGTGCCTTGCGATGAACGACTCCGAATAGATGAGTTGCCCAAAGCCCTGCCTTGGATGGCCCCGACACTCACATCGGAAAAGAGTCGTACGGTATCTCCGGCAGACGCCCACCCTTTGCAGGCGTATTTCGGTATGCCGCGCCGCATCCAGCTAGTCTTTTCCAGTGAGCCGGGCATCTGCTCCATGACCGGCAGGGAAGAATCGCTGGTCACTGGATTTATCCAGAAGCCCTACGGCATAAATTATGGTCTATGGCAGCATCCACTGACGCCCTACCGTCGCCAAAAAGAGGCGGAGGAGCCGTATTCGGCCAAGCCGAAATCAGGACGCTTCGGCTATCGGGACTGGGTTGCTGCCACGGTAGGGAGCAAGGATGGCAAGCTGGCTGAACAGCCCATAAACATCCAGCTCGCCAAGAATAATCGATCCCAAGCCCTTAGCTATAATAAACAGGCAGCCGATGCCCGCGTTCGGGTCGGCGGTTGGGCCATGAACAACATGGAAGCAATTGCCTATCTCATTGCCGAAGAGCCTTTGCATCTGGCGAAGACACCCGATCAACAACAGGCACTCGACGAGCTCGCCCGACATTTCTCCGAAGCCGCCGATCAAGCGGTTTCTCAGTTGTTAGCAGCCTTGAAAAAGGCCCTTTTCAGCGGTCAGAAGAATGCCTCAAACGATAAGGGAATTCTCGACCAAGCGCGGGCGCAGTTCTTCGACGCAACCGAGGACCAGTTCCATCATCTACTTGACGACTTACTCCAAGAAATGCCCGAAGATGGTCGCTTGACCGACCCGAACGCTTCTGCACGACACTGGCTAAGGATCATGCGCCACGAGGCTCTTACGATTTTTGATCGCCTAGCACCCGTGCCCTTACAAGATGCCGAGAAGGCCAAGACTATCGTCAACGCCTATGGAATCTTGAACGCAACCTTTGCTGGCCTAACCAAGCAGAGCAAGACGCTTTACGACAAGCTCGAACTTCCTTTGCCAAAGAAAAAACCTAAAGCCCAGAAGGAGACCACTTAATGCAGCATAACTCACTCCTCGATGCCGTAGAAAGCTGGCGGCAATGGCTTCACTCGGACCACGGAGACCGGGGTGCCCGAGCGAGGCTGAAGCGCTGCGAAAGCGTATTCGATGCCCTCTTAGAGCCAGAGACCCATAGGCTAATCGCTAGCGTGCATGGGAAAGCTACCGCTGGCTATGTACCTGAGCAGAAGCTCGCCATACTAGCCTCGGTCTTGGCGCGGGTCGAGAATACAGCTAACTACCCCACTTTCGCCGACGCCTTGGGCCTCACGCGAGAGGGCACCATTCTCACGGGCGACGCCCGCCCACGCCTGTCTCCCATGCGTTTTAGTACCCTACTTAGGGCTAGCGAGGATGCAGACGAGTTCGCACGAGCATTGCGCCGAGCACTGGCGATTCTAGGCGACACTCGATTCAACGTTCGTCGCTTTATCGGCGACGTACTTTTCTTTGACGATCAGACTCGGCGTGCCTGGACCTTTGAATACTATCATACGCGCCGAGCCGATACCGCAGAAAACACCCAACCCCAAGAGGAGACTCAACTATGAGCCGCTTTGTGCAAATGCACATTCTGACCGCCTATCCTCCGTCCAACCCCAACCGAGACGACCTCGGCCGTCCTAAGACTGCAATCATCGGTGGCGTATCGCGTATGCGTATTTCTAGCCAGTCGCTTAAACGGGCCATCCGTACGGACGACGCTTTCCGGTCGGCCCTGACGGGGAATCTAGGAGAGCGCACCCAGCGCATGGGTGATAAGGTACGCTCACACCTACTTGAACAGGGCGCGTCGGAGGACAAGGCACTCGAAATCGCAAGGAACATCGCTGCCCTGTTCGGAAAAATAAAAGGGGAAAAAGACGCTAATCCGGCCTATACCGAACAGCTAGCCTTCATCTCGCCGGAGGAACGCGCTACTGCATTCGACTTGGCAGAAAAAGCACTGAGCGGGGAAACCTTACCGAAGGAAAAGGAACTAGCGAAACAGGTCCTAAGTACCGCTGACGGTGCTGTGGACATCGCCATGTTCGGGCGCATGTTGGCTGACAACCCCGACTTCAACCGCGATGCCGCTGTGCAAGTGGCTCATGCCTTTACCACCAATCGAGTCGATATCGAAGATGACTACTACACGGCTGTTGACGACTTGAAGACCCCAGAAGAGGATGCGGGTGCAGGTTTCATAGGCGAAGCTGGTTTCGGTGCTGGTGTTTTCTACCTCTACATCTGCGTAAACCGGGAGCTACTTTTGAAAAATCTCTCCGGTGATACGGATCTGGCAGGCCGTGCGCTCTCTGCGCTGGTACGTGCTGCGGCGACGGCCTCGCCCTCCGGCAAGAAAAACAGCTTCGCCAATCACGTACGCGCCGAATACCTGTTGCTGGAGCGCGGCGACGGCCAGCCTCGCAGCTTGGCCAGTGCCTTCACCAAGCCGGTAGGATCGGGCAACCAACTCGCAGAGTCCGTAAAGGCGCTCAAGAAACAGCGCACTGCCTTTGAGAAGACTTACGGCAAGGATTGGGATACCGATAAAGAACTCCGCGTAGGCGAAGAGAACAGTGCCACGCTGGACGAACTAGCCGCCTTCGCAGCGGAGAAACTGTAGCAATTTGCTATTTGGCAAAATGTTCCCCGTACCTGCGGGGATGGACCAGATTGAAGTGACGACATCAAACTGCACGTAGGATGTTCCCCGTATTCGCGGGGACGAACCACACATATCCCCGAAGGGACTAACATGAATGGTGAACCAAGGAAATGGTTAATTATCACCTTGGCCGCGCCCTTTGCCAGCTTCGGCGAAGAGGCAGGCAATGTGCGGCGCGGCACGGCCGACCGTCCAACGCGGTCTGCCCTTTTGGGGCTGGCTGGCGCGGCGCTAGGTATCGACCGAGTTGATGCGGAAGGGCAGCGGGCGCTTGCTGCCTCCTTTCGCGTCGCTACTCGTACGCTGTGCGCCGGAACATTGGTGACGGATTTTCACACCTACCAGTCGCTGCCTTCGGCCAAGGGACGTCCCCGCACTAGAGCGGAAGCACTTTCCCACCCCTTGGACCTTGCGACGAGCATCACTCACCGCGAGTACCGCACAGATGTGCGCTATCAAGCGGCTTACCGAGCTATCTCAGGCGGACGATACTCGTTGCAGGATCTCAACGCTGGGTTCGAGAAGCCAGCTTATACGTTGTATTTAGGGCGCAAGTCCTGCCCGCTGTCTCACCCACTCTCGCCAGAGATCATTGAGGCGCAAACAGTCATTGATGCGTTCAAACGCCATAGCGATGGGCCGAGCAGTCCGTCCGCAGGATTGCGGACCCATGGCCTAATCGCCGTGGAAGATCGAGCGGACCTCGGCGCTCCCGACGTTTCCTTGCGGACGCGAATGAGGATGGACGAGCCGGGCGACCGCACGAATTGGCAGTTCGGGCAACGGCGCGAATACGAATACGTTTCTACCGACCAAGAGGAGGCTTCGCAATGAGACTCCACTTCTCGCGTCTTACGCTCCGGCGCGACGCTGCGGACATAGCTCCCCTACTCCAAGTCCTTCAACCATCGAAGTCGTCTGACCGTCTCTCAGTAGATCATCGGCTACTCTGGACAGTCATCCCGACAGAAATTCGTGCTGAGGTAGAACAGAGCCGGACTGCCGGTACGCCGAAATCCGCGTTTCTTTGGCGGGCCGACCGACAACCCGGACGGTACTACCTTCTCGGTCCCAAGCCTTTGGAAGACTCGCCCTTCTTCACTATCGAGACAAAACCCTTTGAGCCAGCACTCTCACCTGGCAACAGGCTGGCATTCGATCTGCGCCTTAACGCTACAATTGATCGAAAGGTTAGCGAGGACGGTCGGGGAAAAGCCGTTCGGCAACGCTGCGATGTGGCTATGGATCTACTCAAGGAGGAAGCAAAACCCGACCGCGCCGGATCTCGGATGCAACTTGCCGAAAAGGCGGCCTACGACTGGCTAACGACGCGGGCTACGGAACACGGATTCCACCTTGATAAGCTGAGGCTTGAAGGCTATCGTGCCGAGCGTTTCGCACGGCGCGGTGGGAAATTTGGCACGTTGGGCATCTTCGACCTCAAAGGTGCTTTGACCATAACCGAGCCTAATTCGTTTCTCGCCCGTCTTCGACAGGGTTTCGGGCGCGGCAAGGCATTTGGCTGCGGCCTGATGCTCATAAAAAGGATCGCCTAATGGCTAGCTCTCTTGCGATGCCGGGTGCCCCGCCCCCCAAACCAATCCCCATAAAAGACCGCACATCCATCGTCTTTGTGGAGAAGGGGCAACTCGACGTGGTTGACGGGGCTTTTGTGCTCGTGGATGCGAACGGAGTACGGACGCACATTCCGGTCGGTGGACTCGCTTGCATCATGCTTGAACCGGGTGCTCGGGTCAGTCACACTGCGGTGGCACTCGCCGCCCGGGTTGGCACTTTGCTGATATGGGTCGGCGAAGCCGGGGTGCGCCTGTACGCGGCTGGCCAGCCGGGCGGGGCCCGGTCCGATAGGCTCTTGTGGCAGTGCCGCCTTGCACTCGACCCCGATGCTCGGCTAAAGGTCGTGCGGCGGATGTATCAGATTCGGTTCGGTGAGCGAGCACCGCAACGCCGTTCTATCGAACAGCTCCGCGGTATCGAGGGAGTGCGGGTGCGGACGCTTTATGAGAATCTGGCGCGGCAATTTGGAGTGCCGTGGAAAAGGCGCAGCTACAATCCTGCGGATTGGGATTTCTCCGATGTGCCCAACCGCTGCCTTTCGTCAGCAACGGCCTGTCTCTACGGCATTACGGAAGCTGCTGTGCTCGCGGCTGGATATGCCCCAGCCGTTGGCTTTTTGCATACAGGCAAACCCCTCTCCTTCGTGTACGACATTGCCGATTTATTCAAATTTGAAACGGCGGTGCCAGCAGCGTTTCGCATTGCGGGACAGCACGCGAAGGGGAGATTGGGTGCCGCCGAACCGGGCCGCGAGGTGCGCTTGGCTTGTCGGGATACGTTCCGCAAGACTAGGCTACTCAAGCGGCTGATTCCAACCATTGGAGAGGTACTCTCGGCAGGAGAGTTGGAGCCGCCCAAGTCGCCGGAAGATGCGGTGGAACCGGCCTTTGCCGATCCACCGTCAAGCGGAGATGAGGGCCATAGAGGATGATGGTAGTGGTGACCAATAATGTGCCGCCGCGCCTGCGGGGTCGGCTGGCGGTTTGGCTGTTGGAGATCCGGGCCGGTGTCTATATCGGTAATTACTCAGCAAAGACCCGCGCCATGATCTGGGACAATGTGTGCGAGCTTATCGGCGATGGCGATGCCGTGATTGCTTGGGCTGCCCCCAATGACGCGGGTTTTGAGTTTGAAACCTTTGGCACAAATCGCCGGATACCTGTGGATTTTGATGGTCTCCGTCTCGTATCCTTTTTGCCTGAATGATGTGTATATGCTTGGCAGAGGTGGGCGATGAATCAGGGACTAAATCGTTGGTACCTATTTTGAGTAGCATATAACCTACACTGTAGCAGTCAGTTAAGATTATGTATGTTCCCCGCAGGCGCGGGGATGAACCGCGCAACAGAGCGCAAAGGGAGCGTCTGATTTTATGTTCCCCGCAGGCGCGGGGATGAACCGGTCAAAATCGATCTTAACCCACCGCTTGCCCTATGTTCCCCGCAGGCGCGGGGATGAACCGTTTACTGAAAATTCACGTCGTCGGTTTATAACATGTTCCCCGCAGGCGCGGGGATGAACCGGGTTCAGGGGTGGCTGAGTCCAGTTCCCAGCAATGTTCCCCGCAGGCGCGGGGATGAACCGGCGCGCGGTGTGCGCTGGACGCCATACGAGGAATGTTCCCCGCAGGCGCGGGGATGAACCGATCCCGCCAGTGGCTTGGCCTACGCCGTGAATATGTTCCCCGCAGGCGCGGGGATGAACCGAAATACGTATGCCCTGATTCGGCAGGACGGGAATGTTCCCCGCAGGCGCGGGGATGAACCGCCATTGAGCGGGCGACGCAGCAATTGGGCCTCATGTTCCCCGCAGGCGCGGGGATGAACCGTTCCCTGTTAGCTTCAACGACCAAAGCCGCATATGTTCCCCGCAGGCGCGGGGATGAACCGGATCTGATCGACCAAGCCAAGGAGAAGGGTATATGTTCCCCGCAGGCGCGGGGATGAACCGGTATGACCATTTGCCCGGGCTTGGTTTGTCGTATGTTCCCCGCAGGCGCGGGGATGAACCGATACGTACTAGTTGCTCTTTATCAAATCCTTTATGTTCCCCGCAGGCGCGGGGATGAACCGGCGTAGGCGGTGGCGAGGTGCGCGTAGAGATCATGTTCCCCGCAGGCGCGGGGATGAACCGTTAGCTTTCCACTCTTAGGGTCGTAATCCAAGATGTTCCCCGCAGGCGCGGGGATGAACCGGCTCAGTATTCCATCAACGCTTTATCGAGGGCATGTTCCCCGCAGGCGCGGGGATGAACCGTCCACTGGGGTGTAGTTGCCAGCGAGTTTGAAATGTTCCCCGCAGGCGCGGGGATGAACCGCGTTCGGACCATGAAGGCATCAATCGTAGCGGATGTTCCCCGCAGGCGCGGGGATGAACCGTTCACGGCGAAGCCCGGCGAGAACTACCTTGTATGTTCCCCGCAGGCGCGGGGATGAACCGAAATTATTGCTCTTTTTTGGGAATTATTTTACATGTTCCCCGCAGGCGCGGGGATGAACCGACCTCCCCTTCGTCAAGCTGGTCAACGAGCAAATGTTCCCCGCAGGCGCGGGGATGAACCGGCGATATAATCAAAATCGGCAATGTCCGTTGCATGTTCCCCGCAGGCGCGGGGATGAACCGCCATTACTGTGAAGTTCACGGCCAAGCCTGGCATGTTCCCCGCAGGCGCGGGGATGAACCGCCCAACCCGAATACACGCCGTGCGTATTCGTTATGTTCCCCGCAGGCGCGGGGATGAACCGGCACCGCGATACTACTATGATGCCGAGGCCGTATGTTCCCCGCAGGCGCGGGGATGAACCGGATGGTTGCTGGCAGGTGCAGGTGGGTTGCCAATGTTCCCCGCAGGCGCGGGGATGAACCGGTTCTCCGCTGGACGCACGGTGCATCAATCGCATGTTCCCCGCAGGCGCGGGGATGAACCGCCCAACCTGTGGGAGCTGACGCGCACGTGGAGATGTTCCCCGCAGGCGCGGGGATGAACCGAGTTCCCCAATGGGATTGATCCCATTGGTAATATGTTCCCCGCAGGCGCGGGGATGAACCGTTGGCCGACACCTACCACACGCTCCAGCATCAATGTTCCCCGCAGGCGCGGGGATGAACCGGCAACCTTGAGGCGAACCTAACGCTCACGCTCATGTTCCCCGCAGGCGCGGGGATGAACCGGTTACGCACGCACTGACGGACGTGATGGTGAGATGTTCCCCGCAGGCGCGGGGATGAACCGGCGGCCGGCGTGCGCTGGACGCCCTACGAGGAATGTTCCCCGCAGGCGCGGGGATGAACCGGAGCTGCCATGTATATTTCCATTTGCGAGGTGATGTTCCCCGCAGGCGCGGGGATGAACCGGAAAACGACCATTGGTGCGACGCGCTCAGATAATGTTCCCCGCAGGCGCGGGGATGAACCGGACTCCGTTGACGCGCTTTCCTCTTCGATTTTATGTTCCCCGCAGGCGCGGGGATGAACCGTATTCCGACGAGGACGGCAACCCCGGCAAGATATGTTCCCCGCAGGCGCGGGGATGAACCGCCTAACATTACGTATATTTTTTTCATAACAAAATGTTCCCCGCAGGCGCGGGGATGAACCGGCCGCCGAGACGCTGGCCCCCAAGCTCCACAAATGTTCCCCGCAGGCGCGGGGATGAACCGGGAAGTCGTCGGTTTCGCGCTCGGTCTGGCCGATGTTCCCCGCAGGCGCGGGGATGAACCGATGAGGCCCAAAGAGAGCATGTCCGGCGCATGATGTTCCCCGCAGGCGCGGGGATGAACCGACGCCCTCGGCCAAAAGCTCCCGGATACGGTCATGTTCCCCGCAGGCGCGGGGATGAACCGGAGCAGGCATCGTGAAAGCCATACTCAAGGATATGTTCCCCGCAGGCGCGGGGATGAACCGACGGAAGGATCGTCGGTGAACACTTTGACCAGATGTTCCCCGCAGGCGCGGGGATGAACCGGTCTCCGGTACAATGATATTCTTCCACGATATATGTTCCCCGCAGGCGCGGGGATGAACCGGCGTAGAGGCTGGCGACATAAAGGCAGCCTATATGTTCCCCGCAAGCGCGGGGATGAACCGACTTACGAGCATGTAGCCGCCGAGGTAGGGTCATGTTCCCCGCAGGCGCGGGGATGAACCGGCATACAAGCGCGATTGACGTGGATACATTGGATGTTCCCCGCAGGCGCGGGGATGAACCGATGAATCATAACCGGAAAGCGGCTAGCTGAGGATGTTCCCCGCAGGCGCGGGGATGAACCGGCGTTATATCTTAGTGGTTGCATTTGCAAGGGATGTTCCCCGCAGGCGCGGGGATGAACCGGCTAATCGCCGCTATCAATCTGACGCCTACCAATGTTCCCCGCAGGCGCGGGGATGAACCGATTTGGGCAACTGCCATCAGTTGGAAGATGAAATGTTCCCCGCAGGCGCGGGGATGAACCGGCTCTTGTGCTTGCACCTTGTTCCCTTCTTGGATGTTCCCCGCAGGCGCGGGGATGAACCGCCAACGGACAGACTCGGCTCCGGCCACATTGTATGTTCCCCGCAGGCGCGGGGATGAACCGAACTGGAGGGATTTGGTTGGGAAGATGGGGACATGTTCCCCGCAGGCGCGGGGATGAACCGGTACGATTCGGCCCCGCGACGCCCACTATCGTATGTTCCCCGCAGGCGCGGGGATGAACCGAATCCGGTCTGTTCCTCTATATCCATTATACCATGTTCCCCGCAGGCGCGGGGATGAACCGCCCTGGTAGGTGTTGGCGTATATGGTATCCGCATGTTCCCCGCAGGCGCGGGGATGAACCGGCTATATCAAATGAAATCGCTCATCCCCGATCATGTTCCCCGCAGGCGCGGGGATGAACCCCAAACGTATCGGTTTCCTCCTCCATCCAAGTCATGTTCCCCGCAGGCGCGGGGATGAACCGCTGTCAGATTTCAATGGTCGTGTGGATAACGGATGTTCCCCGCAGGCGCGGGGATGAACCGGTAGTGCTAACGCCCTCAGTGGGCGATACTCTATGTTCCCCGCAGGCGCGGGGATGAACCGCCGGTCTGGCACTCGCACCCGCGATTGCACCCATGTTCCCCGCAGGCGCGGGGATGAACCGTGAATTAGGCGCTCTAGTTATCCTCTAACCAAATGTTCCCCGCACACGCAGGGATGAGCCGGGTGGCAAAATCATTCTTTCGTTTGACAATTGATTTTCTCCGCATTTTATAACGGCTTGGTTGCAGTCTGGTCCGATTTGTCGTGCCAAGCCGCAGTCATCCACAAAACGCTCGGCTACCGGCAGGGCGATTTGGACTTTTGGCGCAAATTTTATTTTATTGCAACGTGCATCCCATCGCTCAACAAAGGCAAATGTCCTTAAAAAACAATGGTTTGTTTATTTAAAAGTAAGTGCATATTACGAAGGCCCTGATTCTCGCGGGCGGCTTGGGCACGCGCCTGCTACGTGCCGTTTTGGACATGAGAGGCCCAAGTTTGATCGGGTTTTGATTTTGGACGGGAAGCGTAAGTCGCGGATGTTAAAATATCTTGTAAAAACAGTATCTTACGACGATCTTCAACGTTTGATCGGGTTTTGATTCCCCCTTTACAGCGAGGTGATCCCATGATCCGCATGGCGCAATACGGCACCAACCACGGCTACGCCGTTCTCTAGATGGGGTTGCCGAGAGATGAGTCAATGAACGACACCCGCACCCTCGCGCTGATCGATGACTTGCTGGCGACGTCTGCCGAGACTAGCTGTGTTGAATTCAAGGAGAACAACTTTGCGCCCCCCGTAATCGGCAAATACATCTCGGCCCTCGCCAATGCCGCTGCGCTGGCAGAGCAAAATTTCGCCTATCTGCTTTGGGGGGTGCGGGATTCCGACCGCGCCATAACCGGGACGCACTTTGAGCCGGATGCCGTCAAACGCCATGGCCAGCCGCTGGCGTTTTGGCTCGCGCAGCGGCTTAGCCCAGATGTCGCCTTCACATTTCAGATTGTGGCGCATCCAGAGGGAAGGCTGGTTCTGCTTGAGATTCCCTCCGCAACCACAAGTCCGGTGGAGTTTGAGCGCACCGCGTATATCCGAATCGGTTCGGCGACACCGCGCTTATCCGATTATCCTGACCGTCAAAAAACTCTCTGGGGCAAACTCCAGCCCTATCTCTGGGAAAGCGGCATCGCCGCACAGTTCCTCACAGACGATGACGTACTAGCCCGCATTGACTATGCGAGCTATTTCGCGCTTATGGACCAACCACTGATGGCCAATCCGCAAGCAATCTTGGAGCGCTTGCGCCAAGACCAAATCATCACCCCGGATGTCGGTGGCCGCTGGAATATCACCAATCTGGGCGCGATTCTGTTTGCCAATCACCTCGATGAGTTCGACTCGCGGATTGCGCGTAAGGCGGTGCGCTTCACAGCCTACAATGGGATGGGACGTGCGGATACAGTAACTCACCGGCACGACGAACCTCGCGGTTATGCCGTTGGCTTTGCCAAGCTTGTTGAGTTTATCGACCGGCTGTTGCCGCGCAACGAACAAATCGACCAAGTTTTTCGCATTGAGCAGCCGCTGTTCCCGCCGATTGCCCTCCGCGAGTTGATTGCCAATGCGCTTATTCACCAAGACATGACCATTACCGGGGCCGGACCGTCGATTGAACTCTTTAGCAATCGGCTGGAGATCACCAATCCGGGCAAGCCTCTGGTCAGTCCCAATCGGTTTATCGACTCCCCACCGCGCTCGCGGAACGAAGCACTTGCCGCTTTCATGCGGCGCATGAAGTTGTGCGAGGAGCAAGGTACAGGTATCGACAAGGTCGTGGCGGCGGTGGAGGTTTATCAGTTGCCACCACCAGATTTTCGCGTCCAAGAAGGCGGGATAGAGGCGACTTGTGCGGTTCTTTTTGCGCCGCGCCGATTTGCCGCGATGACGGTCGAAGAGCGCGTCCGGGCGTGCTATCAGCACGCCGTATTGAAGTTTGTGAATGGAGAATTGATGAAAAACAGCAGCCTGCGAGCACGTTTAGGTATAGATACGCGAAATGCCGCACAAGTGTCACAGGTGATCCGACGAGCGCGAGACCAGCAACTCATCAAAGTCGCCGACCCCGAGCGTCCGCAATCGGGCTACGTGCCGTTTTGGGCGTGAGAGGCCAACGTTTGATCGGGTTTTGATTTTGGGCGCACTGCCGATGTCTCGGATGTTAAAGTCTCTTGTAAAAACAGTATCTTACGACAATTTTCAACGTTTGATCGGGTTTTGATTCCACCTTTACAACGAGGAGATCCCATGATCCGCATGGCGCAATACGGCACCAAGCACGGTCACGCCGCTGGCAAACTCAAGGCAATGCTCGACAACCCCGAGGTCGAAGTCGTCGGCCTGTACGAACCCGACGCCGAGCGCCGCCAACAAGTTGCAGATGACGGACTCTATCGGCAGGTCCGCTTCTTGGACAGCGAGGAAGAGCTGCTCGGCGATAGCTCCATTGTCGCCGTCGCCTCCGAGGGCCGCAACGACGAGAGCTTGGACCAAACCGAGCGCATCGTCCAAGCTGGCAAGCATGTGTGGTACGACAAGCCGGCCGGAGACGATTGGGCGCAGTGGCAGCGGGTCGTAGCAGAGGCGCGGGCCGCAGACCTGCAAGTGCAAATGGGCTTTATGCTGCGCTACCATTCCGGCTTCAGCCAGATCGCGGAGTGGGCGCGGTCGGGGTTTCTGGGCAATGTCTATTCAGTGCGCGCCCACATGTCCACCAACATCACCGTGGCCGGACGCGAAGTAATCGCCGCCGGACACCACGGCGGCATCTTCTACGATCTGGCCGGGCACATGCTCGACCAAGTGGTGTGGATTCTGGGGCGGCCAGAAAAAGTGACGGCCTTTCTGCGCAACGACACCGGCATCGTGCCCGCGTTTCAGGACAACACGCTCGGCGTTTTTGAGTACGAGCGAGCCATGGCTTGGGTCGATATTGCGGCGATGGAGCCACAGCCAATGGCGCGGCGCTTTGAGGTCTATGGCGAGCGCGGCAGCGCGATTCTGCTAGAGCCTTTTGAGCCGGGCCATACCATCCGGCTCTGTCTGACCGAAGCCGCCGACGGCTATGCACAGGGCGAGCAGATGGTGCCTTTCGAAGGAATTTCGCGGCAGGGGCTCTACGAACTCGAACTAGCGTCCCTTATAAGAGTGCTCAAAGGCGAACACGGGCCAGACCGCTCGCTCGACCACGAACTCCTCGTACAGGAAACTTTACTGCGCGGGACCGGACTTATCGCGGACTGAGCCACGCCTCGGCAAGCACGCGCTTGATCGGCGGGATCGCTAGCTGGAAGTTGCGGCCGACCGGGCGCGGATGCGGAAACCACTTCCACAGCAAGGCACCAATCACGCGTGGCTCAGCGGCGATGGCGTCAAGCGCGGCGCGCATGCAGGTCACCTGCACGGGGAGCGCGTCCTCGCCATCCACCGGATACGCCCACGGCTCAATCGGCGCTTGGTGCGACTGGTTGTAGCCCAGCTCGGTGAAGAGAATATCGCGGTTGTGTAGCTCGCTAAAGGCTCGCAGTTCCCCCATGCGCTCTGCCCAGCCAGCGCGGATATCCTCGTCGTCGTACTCGGGATCCTCAGTGAGGGGGAAATAAGCCTGAATGCCGATGACATCGAGGGCGTCCCAGAAAGGCACTTGGCGGTAGTCAGTCCAATTGGCCGCATAGGTCAGGGGCGCGTCGGTGCGCTGGCGCACTTCGACAATGAGCGCGCGCCATTCCTCCTCAAAGGTCAACATGCGGTCGAGTTCGGTGCCGACGACGAAGCCATCGGCCTCCCGACAGACGGTGGCCAACAGCGCGATCCACTCCCGATAGTCCCGCCAAAACCGCTGCCAATCCTCAGCACGGTCAAAGGCGATTTCGCCCCGCCAAGAGAAGGGCGAACGCCAATAGGCGATATGAGGCTTGATGTAGATGCGCAATCCCAAGCGATGGGCCTCGCGGATGGGGCGGACGATATGGGCCGGCGGGTCGGCTGGATCGATGTCCGACCACCGGAGTGAGCCGTCGGCGCGGATGCTGGCGTAGGGATGGATCGCCACCCAGTTGGCACCGACAGCGCGAATGTCCTCTAAGGTCGGCACGATGGCGTCAGTGCCCCAGTCGCGGCCAATGCCGTGCGTGGAGATGGTGATACCTCGGACCTCAGTATCGCTGGCTAAGGTCGATCCGGCGAGAGCGAAGACAAGAACGAGGGCGTTGATAGCATTGAACATATTAGGCTAAATATACGGAACCACGCCTATACCGGATGGGAGACAAAACCATGCGTCCGAACATTCTCTGGATCTGCACCGACCAACAGCGATACGATACAATTGGCGCGCTGGGCAACGAGCACATCCGCACGCCGAACATCGACCGCCTAGTCGGCGAGGGCACCGCGTTTACCCACGCCTTCTGCCAAAGCCCGATCTGCACCCCGAGTCGCGCCAGCTTCCTCACCGGCATGTATCCGAGCAGCGTCCACGGCTGCACCAATGGCAATGCCTACTGGGCCGACGCGGCTCCCCTAGTCACCAAACTGCTGGCCAACGCCGCATCCTACGACTGCGGACTAGCCGGCAAGCTGCATCTAGCCGGTGCCCACGGTCGGATCGAGCCGCGCGGCGACGACGGCTATCGCGTCTTCCACTGGAGCCACGACTCACGCGACCAGTGGCCCGAAGGCCACGCGTACGCCGATGGGGTGCGCACCCAAGGCCGCACCTTAGCCGAACTGCGCGAAGATCCAGCCCAGATGCCGCCCGCGCTGCACCAGACCACTTGGTGCGCGGACAAAGCCATTGAGTTCATGCGCGAGAAGCGCACCACCCCTTGGCTGATGAGCGTCAACATGTTCGACCCACACGCCCCCTTCGACCCGCCGCAAGCGTATTTGGATCGCTACGATCCGACGGCCCTACCCGATCCGCTGTGGAGTGAAAAGGACCTCCAAGCCCATGAGAAACTGGGACCGGTAGATGGAGCCGCGTCCATCAGTCTGGACCACGCCAAGGAAGTCATGGCGGCGTATTACGCCATGATCGAATTGATCGACGACAATGTGGGACGCATGATCCAAGCCCTAGAAGAAAGCGGCCAACGCGAGAATACCCTAGTGATTTTCACGTCGGATCACGGCGAACTGTTGGGCGACCACCAGCTCGTGGGCAAGGGGTGCCGGTTTTACGAGTGCTTGGTGCGAGTACCCTTGATCTGCTCCTGGCCGGGACGCGTACAGGAGGGGCGCGTCTGCGATGCGCTGGTCGAGCTGATGGACATTGCCCCGACCCTGCTGGAACTAGCCGAAGTCGCCGCGCCCGAAAGAATGCAGGGACGCTCCCTGTGGCCGCTGCTAACCGGCCAATCCCAGACGCACCGCGCCTACGTCCGCAGCGAGTACTACCGCGCCCTAAACCCGGACGCACCGGGCCGGGAGCATCTCCAGGGCTCCTACGGCACGATGATCCGCGACCCGCGCTACAAGCTAGTCTGCTACCACGACCGCGCCCAAGGCGAACTGTTCGACCTAGAGGAAGACCCAGGCGAGTTCGACAACCGCTGGGACGACCCAGCCTACGAAGAGGTGCGCTTCGCGCTGCTAAAACAGAACTTCGACGCGCTGGCCCAAGCTGTAGATATTGGCCCCAAGCAGGTTACGCAGTTTTAGCGGAGTACACAGTGGCAGTTGCCGACCAGAAAAGGGCTTATCTCTGCGGATTGGCCGCAGTGTTGCTGTGGTCCACCGTGGCGTCGGCCTTCAAGATCACACTCCGCTATATGGACTACGCCGAGCTACTGTTCTGGGCTAGTTGCGCTTCGACAGGGGCGCTAGGGGTGCTGGTCGTCGCGCAGGGAAAAGTGGGTCAGGTGCTCAGGAGCCGACCGACTGACTACGCCCGCTCGCTGACGCTGGGAGCGTTAAATCCTCTACTCTACTATCTGATCCTTTTCAAAGCCTACCAACTGCTGCCCGCCCAAGAGGCGCAGGCACTCAATTATACTTGGGCACTCACCCTGACTTGGCTCTCCATCCCGCTCTTGGGACAGCGAATCGGCCGGAGCGATCTGGCCGCGGGCCTGATCTGTTACGCAGGCGTGCTAGTCATCTCCACGCGCGGCGAAATCTGGACCTTGCGCTTTTCCGATCCGCTCGGCGTGGCCTT
>JAPPEG010000399.1 GCA_028875345.1 Gemmatimonadota bacterium | reverse complement strand
CGCCTGACTCTGGATCAGGAGGTTCTAGGTTCGAGCCCTAGGGGGGCAGCCAATATCGGCTCCTGAAGCCTTCCCTTCAGGAGCCCTCTTCTTGGGGCCTAGATCCTGTCGAGAATCGGGACGAGGCCGCAATCTCCCCGCATATAGCTTCTCCCTCAGCATATCTCACGCCGATGAGTACCCGCATCCGAGAACAACAGCTTGCTTGGGGCCTCCTCGCGCCGGCTCTCGTCGTGCTGGGCTCGTTTGGACTCTTCCCTATTGGCTATGCCTTGTACGTCAGCCTGCACAGGTGGCGGATCAAGAAGGAAGCGGTGGTCGGATTCGACCACTATGTCCGCGCCTTGGGAGACCCGCAGTACCTGCTGCTCTTCGTCGCCGGGATCGGCCTCGTCTGGGTGGCCTATCGCCTGCGTGCCGCGTTAGCGTCGCCAATACTGGCGACGGGAAGCTCCGAGCGCGGTTTGCGTCTCCTTTATGTCCGCATCGCTTGGAGCGCGGTCGCACTGTTGGGACTTTGGGTGGGATTGGCTCAGGGCTTGGATGGCCTAGTTGAGACGGGTGACCCAGCGCTGTACAATGGCTTCAAGGTCACGTTTTTCTACGCAGTCGGGACAATTCCGTTCCAACTGAGCTTGGCCACCGGACTGGCGTATTTGCTCTTCAAGATCACGCGGGCTAGAGGCGCGTTTCGCACGCTGTTTTTTCTGCCTTATATCACGCCGATTATCGCCTCGGCTGTGGTCTTTCGCACCATCTTTAGTCCACACCCTTCCTCGCTGGCCAACCGTTTCTGGAGCCTTTGGGGGCTGGAGAATCAGCGCTGGCTCTACGAGAGCAAGTCCGTCGTAGCCCTGTTACTACAGGGAGTCGGTTTTGCTTCCTACCCCGCGTGGGTGGACAGCGTCTTCCCGAGCCTAGCTCTGACCTCGATCATCCTCTACAACATTTGGGTCTATGTCGGCTACGACACGGTGATTTTACTGGCCGGCCTCAGTGCTATCCCCAAGCAATACTACGAGGCCGCGGAGATGGACGGCGCTGGCGAGTGGCAAGTCTTCCGGCATATTACCCTGCCTCTGGTTTCACCAACCCTGTTCTTTCTGTCGATGGTAGCCGTCATTGGGACCTTCAAAGCCTTTAATCACGTTTATATCCTGCGGACGCCGGGTGCCCGCGACTCGGTAGATGTGCTCAGCATTGCCATTTTCGATCAGGTTTTTGAGTACCACAACGCCGGCTATGCCTCGGCGATGGCCTTTGTGCTCTTCATCGCGATTTTGGCGTTGACGCTGCTGCAAAACCGGGTGCTCGGCAGGCGGGTGTTTTATGGCGACTAGGAGCGGCCAAGTTAAGCTGATTTACTGCGGCTTGGGCTTGGGGGGGCTGGTTGCGGGCTTTCCGTTCGCGTGGATGCTGTTGGCTTCTTTTATGAGCCGCGGCGAGTCGCTACGGCAGGTCTTGCTGCCCGAGCGCGTACAATGGGACAATTACATCGAAGCGTGGCAAGAGGCGGATTTTGGTCTCTACTTTGAGAACTCGCTGATCATCGCCGTCCTACAAGTTAGCGGAACCTTGCTTTTCTCGGTGATGGCGGCCTATCCGCTGGCGCGGATGCAGTTCCGTGGACGAGATGTGGTGTTTACCGGAGTCTTGGCTACGCTGATGATCCCCGAGGCCGTGACCATCGTGCCGAATTTTCTCGTCGTGACGTGGTTGCACCGCAATACGCCGTTTGCTTGGCTCAATAGCTGGCCGGCCCTGACCATTCCCTTTATGGCCAGTGCTTTTAGCATCTTTCTCTTGCGCCAGTTTATGCGGGGCCTGCCCAACGAACTGTGGGATGCAGCCCGGATTGAGGGAGCTGGCCACGTGCGCTTTCTGTTTCAGATCGCGGTCCCCCTGTGCCGAGCACCCCTTTTGACGGTCGGCATGTTTACGTTTATTGGTTCTTGGAACGCCTTGGCTTGGCCGCTACTGGTGACCAATACGCCGGATTGGCGTCCGATCGCCGTGGGTTTGCAGCAATTTGCCAGTGAGGCTGGGACCGAAGTCCACCTACAAATGGCCGGAGCCGTCATTGCGACGGCTCCCGTACTTTTGGCGTATTTTCTCATTCAGCGAGAATTCACCGAAGGTATTTCCATATCTGGACTCAAAGGATGACGCGATGAAACCGAGAAGTGCGATGACGTTGGTTTGGTGTGCCTTTTTGTGGGCCTGTGGCGGCCAGCAAGAGGCTGTTGACGAGCAGCCGACCAGTCTCGAAGCCCTCGATCCGCAAGGCCAGAAGGTCGTCTTTTGGTATCAACACACCGGCCAGCGCGAAGATGCCCTGCAAGAGCTGATTGCCGACTTTAACCAGACCAACCGCTATGGAATTGAGGTTCGCGGCGAGTACATGGGACGCTATGGGGACATCTACAACAAGATGAATGTGGGTATCCAGAGCGGTTCGCTGGCTGCCAGCTTGGTCGTAGCCTACCAAAACCAAGCTTGGGCCTACTACCAAGCCGACGGCATAGTGGATATAGCACCCTATATGGATTCGCCCCAATGGGGCTTGTCGCCCCAAGAGCGCAGCGATTATGTCCAAGCGTTTCTGGCGCAGGACAATATCGGTGGAGTGCAGGTTGGTTTCCCACCGAATCGCTCGATGGAGTTGCTCTACTACAATGCTGATTGGTTGCGCGAGCTGGGCTACGACGAGCCACCGGCGACGTGGGACGATTTTGCCGCGATGTGCCGCCGGGCCAAAGAGCAACCCTTTAGCAAAAACGAAAACCCCGCCCGCAGTTTGGGTTTTTTGCTCGATGTTGACGCCAGCCGATTCGCTGCGATGGTCTTCAGCCGCGGCGGCGACCTAGCAGATGCGACCGGCACTGCCTATGCGCTGGATTCGCCCGAAGTTAAAGCAGTGCTGGAACTGCTACAGGAACTAGCGCGGGACGGCGCAATGGACATCGCCGGCGAACAGGATGTCGAGGTGAACGAGTTCGTCACCGGCCAGATCCTCTTCTCTCAGGATTCTTCCTCTGGGCTGCCCTTTTACAAGAGCGGCATTGAGGACTCTGGGTTGGCCTTTGAGTGGGGTGTGACCCATCCGCCGCAGACTGGCTCAAAGCCGGTTGTTGATGTGTACGGAGCTAGTGTGTCGATCTGTGCCGGTACGCCCGAAAAACAGCTAGCGGCGTGGCTTTTCCTCAAGTGGTTTACGGCCCCCGAGCAACAAGCGCGGTGGGTGCGAGCAAGCAACTACTTCCCGGTGCGCAAGAGTACGGCGCGGGAGTTGGAAAGCTATTTTGCGGAAAACCCGCACTATGGAGTGGCGTTTGGCATGTTGGACTACGGGAAGTCAGAGCCGACGATGGCAGGGTATGAACGGGTGCGGCGATTGATTCGAGAGGCGATGATAGAGGCGATTGAAGGCGGGGACATCGAGCAGGCGGTAAAGGAGTTACAACGCGCAGCAAATCAGACGGTTGAGCCATAGGCGAAAGGAAGAACGGAGGCAAAATGGCTGGAGACAGTAAAAAACCAAACGTCATAGTCTTTTTTACAGACCAGCAGCGCTGGGATACAACGGGGCTACACGGCAATCCGATGGGCCTTACGCCGCATCTCGATCGCTTAGCCCGCGAGTACACCCACGCGGCTCATTCCTTTACGTGCCAACCCGTCTGCGGCCCGGCGCGTTCTTGTCTGCAAACGGGTCTCCACGCCACGACCACAGGCTGTTACCGCAACGGCATTCCCCTGCCTACAGACAGCCAAACCCTCGCCCATTACTTTGCCGAGGCAGGCTATGACACGGGATATATCGGCAAGTGGCATCTTCACGACAGGGGGACCACCGGTCCGGTGCCGGCCGCGGACCGCTTTGGCTACCAGTACTGGTTGGCGTCGAATGTGCTTGAGTTTACTTCCGACGCCTACAGCACGGTTCTTTACGACAATGACGACCAGCCGGTCCGCCTACCGGGTTATCGCGTAGATGCGGTTACAGATGCTGCAATTCGCTACGTGGATGCGCATCAAGATCGTCCCTTTTTTCTTTTTATCTCCTATATCGAACCCCATCATCAGAACCACTTGGACGACTATCCACCCCCCGACGGCTACCGGGAAGCCTATACTGGAGGCTGGATTCCGCCCGATCTAGCGGCATTGGGTGGCTCGACGCACCAGCACTTAGGCGGCTATTACGGGATGGTCAAGCGGCTCGATGAAGCCTATGGCCGCCTGCACGACGCGCTCAAGAGCTTGGAGTTGGCCGACGACACTATCGTGCTCTTTACGTCGGATCACGGCTGTCACTTCAAGACGCGCAATAACGAGTACAAGCGCTCTTGTCACGAAAGCTCGATCCGCGTGCCGACGGTCTTGACCGGACCCGGTTTTCGCGGCGGCCAACTGCAAGAGCTGATTAGCTTGATCGACCTGCCGCCAACGCTTTTGGATGCAGCTGGCTTGGAAATTCCCGATCAGATGCAGGGCCGCTCGCTCATGCCGCTTTTGCGCGGCGGCGGAGCCGATTGGCCCTCAGAGGTCTTCGTGCAGATCAGCGAAGCCCAAGTGGGGCGGGCCGTCCGCACTCATCGATGGAAGTACGGGGTGGACGCTCCAGATGGGCAAGGAAGAGATGTGGCAGGAGCCGATCTCTACGAGGAGCAGTATCTCTACGATCTACAGGCAGACCCCTACGAACTGAACAATCTAGTCGGCCACGAGTCGCACCGAGAAGTGGCCCAAGTAATGCGGGAACGGCTCTTGAGACGCATGGAAGAAGCCGGAGAGGGTCGGCTCCAAATTAAAGAGGCTGAATCCCGCCGCTCGGGCCAGCGGAAGGTCAGCCCTGAAGAAGCGCGTTCTTAGGTAGAGTCCAGCTTTTCGCGCAACGATAGAAGCTCAAACAGCCGTTTGACGACCAAAGATATAGAGCGGGCAAACTCGCCCAATATGGTCGATAGCTGTTCGGTGCGCCTAGGCCCGCCTATGGGTAGCCCCAGACCTAAGATCCCCTGTGCAAAGGGCACGTCAATCAGCAGTCCGGGGCGATACACGGAGTCCGAGAAAATTTTTTTGGTCATCTGACGAAAATCCTCGTCGGCCTCGCGCTCCCAAGCCTTGTCCCGGTGCCAGTAGCTAACCAATCTCCGCAAGGAGACAAAGCGACCGAGGGATTCTTGGAGATTTACCACGTTCTGTAAGGAGCGGTAACCACGTGCTGCGGAATAGGCGCGATAGCAAGCCAAGAGGTTTCTTTGTTCGTCTATGACCTGTAGGTCAACCGCCTCGAATTGGACGCCCATCGCCTCTAATTCGTCGCCGAGGATGCGCACGACCTTGCCTAGATCGCGCATCTTGTTGGCGTCGCAACCAGCCTGCAAGACGCGGAAGGCCCCTTGCTGACAGCAGTGAGCGGTATTGTCGCGCGCAATGACCAAGCACGCTTTTTCGCTGATATTGACGTTGGTGATCTCGACGGGAAGAAAGCTGCCGTCACTACGCACCATGAGTGCTTCACAGGCATTGGACGAATCGCTGGCGACTATGTGCCGGGCAGTGGGACGGGCCTGGGGAGCGAACAGTAGCTCAATGCCGTCTTTGGCTAGCAATTCTTCCCCGCGATAACCCAATAAGTCGGCTAAGGTCTGGCTGATGAAGAGCAGGTGTCCATTTTCGTGGATGACAAAGGCGTTGAGGGCCTCGGCGATTTGATGCAAACGGTCTTTGTGGACGCGGGCCAAGTGCGCCGTATCGTCCATTAGGGAGTCTGCCGAGACGCCGAGGGCGTCAGCTAAATTTTTTAGAGCCGACGAGCCTGGCTGGCGCACTCGGCCGGTTTCAATGCGGGAGATGGTGGCTTGGGAGACGCCGGAGCGGTCTGAGAGGTCTTTCTGGTTGAGCGATTGTTTCTGTCGCAGCTCTTTCAGGTTGCGTCCTAAGGACATGGACTGTTCCTATAATGGGGATATAGAATACAAGGTGTTTGATATGTAAATAATACTACACGAAGCGGATTATTACCAAAACGGAAGGCAATAAAAACAAAATGTACACAAGGGGTTACGCATGAAAATAACTGAAGTGCAGTCGATGTATCCCCGCTATCGCGTCGCGCCCGCTGCTTGGCGTCGGCACTTCTGGCAGATGGTCGTGCGGATAGATACGGACATCGGCGTCAGCGGCTGGGGTGCGGGTGGCGGCGGGATTGCCGCCGTAGAGGTGATCAACCGCCACCTGCGCGAGTTGCTGGTGGGTCGCAGCATCAACAGCGTTGAAGACATCGCCCGGCTCTGGGACGACCAATACAAGGCCAGCCTGCCCTACGGCCGCAGTGGAATCGCCGTTATGGCTATCAGCGGCGTGGACTTGGCGCTATGGGATGCCTTGGGTCGGGGAGAAAAAAAGTCCGTCTGCGACTTGTTGGGGGGTCGGCGGCGGGACGAGGTGCGGGCCTACGCCACAGGTCCAGATTGCGCTTGGTATCGCGACTTGGGCTTTAATGCCCATAAGTCTTCACAGACGCGGCAAGGAAGCCAAGCCGCGTCTGCGGCGCGCATACTTGAATGGGCCGAAGGGGCGCGCCAGACCTTGGGCGAAGACGCGCTCTTGATGATTGACGCGTACATGTCGTGGTCGCCCGACTTTGCCGTGGCCGTAGCGCAGCAACTCGCGCCATTCAACGTATACTGGTTTGAAGACGTGCTACTCCCCGACGACCTGGATGGCTTGGCGGCGTTGCGTCCGCAGATCCACCCCATTTTGTTGGCTGGCGGCGAACACGAATTCACCGCGCGGGATTTCAGGCATATCGCCAGCGTGCGGGCACTGGACTTGTGGCAACCGGACGTCACTTGGTGCGGTGGTTTGACGGCGACGTTGCGCATTGCCAAGCTAGCCCAAGCCCACAGCATCCCCGTGGTGCCTCACCGCGGCGGCGAGATTTGGGGTCTGCACTTTTTGGCGGCTGGCTACGGCGACAATTTGGCCGAAATGGTCATGGGCCGGCGCGGTGCGGTGCGCGATAAGCTGTGGTTAGGTGAGCCGCAACCGCAGGAAGGTCACTTAGTACTGCCTGAAGGCCCGGGATTTGGCGTCGAGGTGAACGAGGAGCTACTCTAGTTGCTCTAAACAGCCGAGCCTCTACTCTTTAACCGCCAGAGATAATAAGTATGTCCCCCGCTGTTTGATCTTTTTGTAGTTGCCGAAGACTTCCCTGAAATTGCGCTTGATGTACTCCTTTAGCCCAGCAATGGTGACGACCCACAGGTGCCCGCCCGGCTTGAGGCGGGCGCGGGCATCGTGCATGATGATCGTCAGGAGTTCGTTGCCCGTCTTCGCGGGCAAATTGGAGGCAATAGTGTCAAAGGGCACGTGGGCCGGCACGTGGCTGAAGGCGTTGCTCAAATAGGCACGACAATTGGTCAGCCCGTTGCGTGCGGCGTTTTGCGCCGCGTACTCGACGGCGACGAAGTCCTTGTCGATCAGATGGACCTCGCCTTCGGGGCAGAGATGGCTCAATGCCAAGCCGATTGGACCATATCCGCATCCCAAGTCGAGACAGCGGTCGGCAGGCCCGGCTTTGATATGGTCGATGAGCAGCCGCGTACCGGGGTCAATGCGCTTGGGGTTGAAAAGCCCCCAAGTGGAGTGAAAGATAAAGGTGCGTCCCCTGAGAGTCTCTTGAAATACGATGTCTTCGCCCAGACGGCAGATGTCTCTGGCAGGCATTGAAGCGGCTAAGCTAATAGGCCAAGCCCAGCGGCTGCTGGTGGCGGAAAGTTTTGAATTCCGATTTAAGGGCGACCTCCACCAGATACAGACCCGGGACCAACAACTCGCCGTCCGCGTCGCGGCCATCCCAATGCACGGTTTGCGGCCCGGCCCCCTGCATTCCGACGTCGAGGCTACGGACCCGGATGCCGCGCAAGTCGTAGATGTTGAGGGCCACGGGCACCGGGCCGGGCAGGCGAAACAAGGTGTAGTTGATGGCCAGCACATCGTTGGCACCGTCGCCGTTGGGGGTCAATATGTCGCTTGAAAAAGCTAGGTTTTCGATGGGTGCCCCGGCATCTTGTGCGCCACCCAAAACCCGCAAGCTGTTGGTATTGATTTCGTCGGAGGCGTTACCGGCCTCAATCTGCTGCGGCAGGCTCTCCTCGTTCGCGTCAAACACCTCGCCCGCGAACGTGTTGGCAAAGATGAAGACCTCGGTGCCGAAGACCAGCCGCACGGGTTCATTGCGGCTGCGCGTGATCGACTGCGGCAAGTGCACTACTAATTCACTCTCCGCCTCTATAACCTCGGTCGGTTCTATGACTTGGAGTGGCTGGCCCATTTCTAGCCGTTTGAACTGGGGGCGGCTACCTGTGCGGATTCGGATGGTATCGAAGCCCGGCTGACTCGCTGCGTCGAACTGGGCACGCACATCGTAGGTAAAGTCCGTCATCTCACCTAAGTACACCTCGGTTAGGCCACCGTCGGGCGACGGCTCGTCAAAGCGGGCGACCTCGCCGATGACTTGCGAGGCCAACGGCGGCGCGGTCTCAATCCACAGCGAATCGAGCCGCACGAAGTCGAGGAAGGAACTGCTCTCGAAGGTGAGTCTCACTTGGATGTGGTTGCCGCGCTCCAACGGGGCGGGCTGCCCAGACTCGGCGATGGGAAAAGACCAGAAGGTCCAGTTGTCTTGGTCGTAAATGATAGAGGCTCTAAGGCCGGGCTTGCCTTCTTGGATCTGGCCTTGGGTCGTTTGGTCTGGTTGCTTGAGTTCTTTCTCAAAGCGCGCGCGCGAGACCGTGCGCTCGGCACCGGTGTCGGTAAATTCGTGATAGACGTTGGGGTCGTCGTCGCGGCCAGAGCGCACGGAGATCCTAAGTCGGGCTTGGGCATCGTCAACGGGAGTAGGGACCCCGTTGACCATTCGCATGGGCGTGGCGTCCCAGAATAGACGCCCGAAATTCACTGTGCGGCCTAGGGAAATGATCTTAGACAGATAAAATACCCGCTTGGGCACTCCTTCGCCCTTTAGCTCAAACTCGCCGATGGTTCCCTGCTGGACATTGGCTTGGCCCGAGGCAAAGGCTTTGTCGTCGATGGAAGGGTTGCGTCGTAGGCGGATGAAACGCACGTACTGTTTGGGAAATTCGAGCTGGACATTGGCGTCGAAATTGAGCGGCACATCGGCGATCAAGGTCTCTAGGCGGTGATAGTCGTTGTCGTTGTTTTCGAGATTGAGGACCGGATCGAACTCTTCGGCGATAGAGACTTCAAACGCCTTGAAGATGTCGTCGCGCAGCAGTGTGCCGTCGGCGCGAAAACCGTGCGGCGGCGTGTAGAACCCGACTACGTTGGCGGGCACTGGTACCCCCACGTCGAAAGTGTACCACTCCGAATTGATGCCGCGCGCTACCGGCGGGCTGTAAGAAGAACTGTCGCCATCGACCCACTCGGTAGTAAGGGTTCCGGCCGTGAACCAATAGAAGCCGTTGGCTGCGCGCCAGACCCGCGGAATCAGGCCGTCTTCGTAGCCCAAGTCGGTGGGAAACTTAAAGGGCGACCAGAACGGGAGTTTGGAAAGGATGTTTTCTTCGCCGTCGAAGTAGGTTGGCGCCATTGAGCCGGGAAAGGTCTGGAAGTCGATAAAGACTTCGCTACTGTCATTCTGGCTCCAAGCCAAGCCTTGGCCGCCCATTTTCCACAGCGAAATCTGGGCGGATGCCGGTGCGGTAGAAAGCGCAAGCGCGATGAGAATTGACCATTTGTACACTGTTTTACTCCTTGAGCCAGTCGCCTAGGTTGCCAGCGACTCTTTTACGCGGTCCAAGTTTTCGCTTAATCTATAAGGCTTGTGTCTCAAGCTCAAGCCGAGAGGCGACATAGAGAATATACGCAACCGTCCGTTTTGCCCATGGTCGACAAAATAACGCGCAGGCCGCTGAGGTGGCTCCGTGGCGATATACACAATCACTGTGAAGATCATGCCTTGGTTGCTGAGCATTTGGCTGGAGCATGCGACACACTCGATTTTATCGCGTTGACCAATCACGCGCAAAAGCCCGTCTTTTTTGAGCAGCACCGCATGATTGAGCAAGCGCGCCGCATCCTGCCGGGGTTCCCCATCTTCTTCGGGCTAGAGTGGAACGCGCCGATGGGAGGCCACGCAGGACTCGTCTTTCCGAACGGTGAGCGCGAGGCCGAAAACGCCTATGCCTTCGCCGCAGCCCACGACCGGCTGGGGGCTACCACTCCTAGCAGCGTAGAAGCGGCTTTAGATCACTTGAACGCATTGTCGGCGGTGGAACGCCCCGTCCTCTTCTTCAACCACCCTGCTGCTGGCCAGTGGTCCACGGAGAGCATTAACCGCTATCTCGCCGCTGATGGCGCGAGCGTAGAAGCGGCGGCCCTTGTCGTTGGCATCGAAGCCTTGCACGGACACCAAGCGCACGCCAAAGTCGCGGCGATGGACCCGTGTACTTATCCAGGAGGAGCTATCGGCGGCTTGGTTGATCAAGTGTACGCCTGCCAGCGGCCATTTTCCCTGCTGTTGAACTCCGACTTCCACGTCCACAAGCAAGAGCGCCAGCCCGATTATCCGCTGGGCGTCTTCAATCACGTTCGGGTCGGCGTAGAGGCGGGGCATCCACCTACTCCAGAGGCGATCTTCGCGGGCCTGCGCCGAGGGCGCACGTGTGCTTCCCAAGGGCACTGGCTCGATCTCGGTGATTTTTCGGTCGATGACCATTTTATCGGCGATACTTGGACGGGAGGTCTTGGTGTTTTGCGCGTTGTCTTTGAGGCCACCGAAGCGATTGAAAAGGTTGAGTTAATTGGCCAGTGGCAGACAAACGTCGCGCCCGCCGTGCTGGAGTGTCTGGGCCCTCGACCGGCCGGCCGTTCCGAATGGACGCTGGAAGTTCCACTCGATGCCCAGGGTTTTGTGCGTCTGCGCATAATTGCCGAGAGCCGCGCCCGCCCGGACCCAGGACCACCGGCCCCTAAACACTTTCTCACCTCGGCAATTCTTTTAGACGCCAGCCGTGACCGTTAGACATCAAACCACCAAAATTGCGCCTCCAGAAGGGCCGCGTCGCATTAGTCCACAATGCTGTTGCTCAAATAGCCATGCCCATGCAGCGCCTCAACCTCCCGGCCGCAGCTTTTGACATCCGCCAAGTCGAAGGCAAGTGCAAGATACTCGACCCCTTGCGCCGCAAGTACGTGCGATTGACACCCGAGGAGTGGGTGCGGCAGCACTTGGTGCAATACCTAATCTCGGACTTGGGCTACCCGCGCGGGTTGATCGCCATTGAGAAAAGCATTGACCTCCACGGCAAGCGGTTTCGCGCCGATGTGATCGTCCACGACCGCGCGGGCCGTGCTGTGCTAATGGCCGAGTGCAAAGAGCCGGAGGTCTCCATCAGTCAGGAGACCTTCGACCAAATCGCCGCGTACAACCGCGTGGTTCAGGCGCGCTGTCTTTTGGTCACCAATGGCTTGGTCCACTACTGCTATGTCGCCGATCGCGGCTTCCTCGACCAAGTGCCGCGGTACGACGAGCTGTGAGCGCTTCTTTAGCCCGCCTCCGCGCTCCAGAAGTTCGATACGGCACCATCCCGCGCAATCATCCGCTCCAACGCCAGTAAGTTCCGCATCACGCACCGCGGATGGTGGTAGTGCTCTTTGCGGGAGACGTGGTCGATATAATTCACCTTGCGGTCCCCGCCATACAAATACAATGGATGTCCATACTGCTTGAGCGAAAACCGCTCTTCTACGTAATCGAAAACTCGTCCAAACCACTCAGCAGCCCACTCCACTCCTGCGTGTTCCAACAGAATCAGACAGCCGATCAGGGCCTCTTCCTGCAACCAGAGCACCTTGTCGAAGGTATAGGTGCCGTGTACGTGCATCGCGCGGAAAAGCCCGTCATAGACATCATCCCAAGCCACTTCGAGATGGCGGCGGAAGCGCGTGGTGGCCAGATCAAAGAGCGCGCGATCTCTGCGGCGCATGGCCTCGGGCAGGAGCATCCACAGCGTCTCGATGGCGTGGCCCAAGTAGATAAAGTCCTCATTGGGATCGTCGGGCCGTCTGTAATCGTGGTCTAGTGCCTCGTTCATCAGGCGATACTCGGGATGCCAGAAGCGATGGACAATCGCATCGACGACTCGGTCGGAGAGCGCTTCCAACTTGGGGTCGGCAACCTGCTCGAGTAGCTGGGTCAGAACCAACACGAGAACCATGTGGTTGCCCAGTATCCGCATCCCTGGATAGTTGTGCGGGATGTAACTTTCCTCTGCGAAGCGCTCGGGATCGTCAAAAAGAGCAACCGAGCGCCAGAGGCTGGCGATGGCCGTTTCGAGGGCCTCTGAGTCGCCGGTTGCCCGGGCGTAGGCTTGTAGCCCTTCGGCGACGAAAAGACCCTCGTAGCCCCGCTTCGTCGCCGGCGAGATGACCCGCCCGCTCCGATCCAACGCCGTTACCCAATCGCCGGCTTGGTCTCGACCGTGCGCGAGGAGAAAGTCGCGGGCCTTGCGTGCCACCTGCAAGTGTTCCTCCCCGCCAAAGTGCTGGTACAGATACGAGTAGGTCCACAGACCGCGCCCCTGATACCAGATGTTTTTGCTGTCTTCTACGAGAGTTCCGTCGTGATCTAGAGCGCAGATAAACCCGCCCAACTCGTGGTCGATACCATACTTGTCCCAAAAGGGCAGGTATTCTTCAAAGAGGTAATGTCGATAGTGGTCTCTGAGAGCGACCAGACTTTTCCCCGCGATATCCACAACGTTCTCCCAAAATTAAGAGTCTGGATCGGTCTTAAAGCGGCCTTGGTTGTCGATGCGCAAAGAGGCCCGCGTCTCCCCATCTTCGTCGTAGAAGTCCAGCCTCGGGCTGCCGCCGGTCGGTGCACCTAATCCCGCACGGAAACGCTGTTCCTCATCGAGAACCCCAAGCCAAGCAATCCCATCTTCTAGGACGCCGACAATGGTGCGCGTGTGGCCGTCTTGGTCGCGCATTTCGAGCAAGGTCATGCCATCGGCCCGCACGCTCAAGGCACCGCGCACCTCGCCTTGGGCATCGTAGAGCTTGAACGAAGGCACTTCTTCGTCTTCGATGCCGCTTTGCAGCCGCATCCGTCCTTGCTTATCGAAAAAACTCAACCGCATTGCGCCGTCGTGGCCGCTTCCCAGACCTGCGCGAGGCCGCCCGGTCTCGTCGTAAAAGGCCAAACTGCCGGCCCCGTCCTCGCTCAGCGAAAAGCCCGCCCGCACTTCTCCCCGCTCGTCGTAGAATTCCAGCAGTGGGGCCTTATCGCTCTCCAGCCGCAAGTCGGCTCGCACCCGTCCTGCTCGGTCGCACAACTTGAGTCCACTGCCCAACACCGCGGTAAGTTCACCGTCGGCATCCCTCAGTTCCAACTCGCCGCCGCCATTGGGGCCTTGCACCAATTGAGCGATTGGTTGGCCCTCGTCGCCGCGCAAGACAAAGCGCCGCGCCCGCACCGTCCCCATCCGCCACCGCGCAACGAGTAGCCCCAGCGAGACCAGCAGGGCCGCTCCACTGGCCAATCCCACCATATAGACGACCCCCTTCAACGCCTGCAGGTCCTGCTTCAATGCCTGTTCGGCTCGGGGCTGCGCTCCGCTAAACGAGCTGAGCAGGACCAGCAACAGTGCTGCTCTCAGCCAATGAATCGACATGCCGCAGTTTTCCGTTTCAGCCCTAGGCCGTTTGCGCTGCGGTCCCCATGCTGAGGCCGGACCGCTCTTTGTTTACCGCTTGGATCATGGCGATGATATATCCGAACTGAAAGGCCCAAGCTTGGCGCACCCGGCCCGAAACGCCCTCGGGTGCCTTGTCGTCGGGGTGGGATGGCGCGTGGTCGGGCATCAGCATGTATTCATAGCCGACGTCCCTTAAGGTGCGCGCCACCTCGTGCATATCGACATCGCCTTCGTCGGGCCAGACCTCTTGGAAATTGTGCAGACCGCCCTTGATGTTGCGGTAGTGGATGTTGAAGAGTTTCCCTCGCTCGCCGAAGTAGCGCACGATGTCGCAGAGTTCCTCGGCCGGATTTTCCAAGCCTTCGGATGCCACACCACAGCAAAAGTTAAAGCCGTGATACGGGCTATCGACCAGTTCGGAAAAGCGCTTGAGCCCCTCCATTACCGGCCAGTTCCAGCGTTCGACGCCGCGCAGGACGGGAGCTGGAGGGTCGTTAAGATGGCAGGCCATCTGCACCTTGTTCGCCTCGGCTACCGGAATCACGCGCTCCAGCCAGTAGGCCGCCCGTTCAAACGCCTCTTCGCGGCTGACCACGCCCGCTTCGCTCAGCGTTTCGTTGTCGAATTTTGCTAGGTCAAATGAGCTGTACGTCACGCCTCCGCGTCCAGGCGTGGGCTCGGTGCGCTGGTGCGGCAGGATGCAGAAGTTGTAGAGCAATGCCCGCAGCCCGGCCTTGCCCGCGTTTTCGATCCAGCGACAGACCTCGTCGAGGTCCCGGTCCCGCTGCGGGTCTTGCGCCAGTGTGATGCTTTTGGGCACGCCGATGTGAATCGACTCCATACTCACCCCGTACTCAGCCGCCTCTTCCTTGTGCCGCACTAAGGTCTCGACCTCGTTGCCCTCAACACTGGCGTCCATGTGCGTCACCCCGTGTCTGACCAGAAACTCCAATTCCATCTTTGAGGTGCCGATTCCCTGCACTCCGACGTGCATGCCGCTTTGTCCGTCACTCATGTCCGTGCCCCTTTCAGAAAATGCAAAATGGACCGCCGCTAGGCCGACGCTCCTGAATAGTGCCGCACCCCCCACAACCAAAAAGCCCGTGCTCCCACCAGCATTCCCCCTGCCATCGCCAATGCGCCCCACAGCACCTCCGACGACAACCGCCCCACCAAGGCTTCCGAAGGCACGGTCACTGCAAAGGCCACGGGCACCAGAAAGGTCATCGCCAACTTGAGCCAGCGCGGATAGATGGCCACCGGATACTTGCCCGCGCTGTAAACGGCTTGGAAGATCACTAGGATGTTCTCCGCTTTAATAAACCAGAACGTGGTCGTTGCCAACACTAGCCAAAAACTGTAGACGATTGCCGCGCCTGCCGCAAGCGTCAGGGCGAATCCCGCCGCGTGTACAAGGCCCGCCCGCATTCCGATTTCGACCAATGCAACGGCAATTAGCGCCACCCCCTGCACTACGTCCAAGAACTTCCAAATCCGCACCTCGCCGACGCTCACCAGCACTTGTGCATCCTCTGGTTTGGTGAGGGTAAAGTCCAGCGTGCCGAGGCGCACATCCTCCATAAAGCGCTGCATCGACGGCTGGATCAGCGCGCCAATCAGGCCGCTCATCAGGAAGAACACCCCTAAGAGAGCCACCAGTTCGGCCGGCTGCCAGCCGCCCAGCTCCTCGGTATGCGAGAAAATCACCGCCAAACCCGCCAGCGCGACCCCCAGATTGAGCAAGCTCTGCACTAGCTGCACCCAGAAATTGGCTCGGTACGCCAGTTCGTTCATGGTGCCGATGCGCAGGAAGATCCACAGTAGCCGCAAATAGTTCACGATCCCACCGCCGAGTATCTGCGCACGCCGCGCGACCAGACCGCGGCCATAATCCCCCAGCTCAGCCCTAGCCACGCCACCTGCGTTGCTGCACCCCAGAGGACCTCGGTGGGCGTGAGTCGGCCGAGTAGGAGTTCGGTGGGAAAGGCCAGCATCCAGCGGAAGGGCAAAATCGCGGCCAAGGTCTGGAGCCACTCGGGCAAAAGCGACAGCGGTGCCATCTGGCCCGAAAAGAAAAGCGAGACCGCAAAGTAGAGCTGGTTGGCCGCGGCCGTGCGCGTGGTCCACAGGGCCACTAAAGCCAGTGCCCACTCGACGAAAAAGCGCATCAGGAACGCCAGCAGGATGACCGGTATCGAGGCCCAAATTGCCCAAGTCGGCGGGTCGAAGACGGGATCGAAGATCCAGACCATCAGCCCCACCGTCGGCAGCATGACTGCGAGGGTCAGGAATTTATAGGAGATGTTCGTGGCGATGTCGCGGTGGATCGGGTGCAGGGGCTGGAGCAGGAGCGGCGAGAAGGCCCCCGACCGCACCCGATACTCGAATTCGAACATGAACCAAGTGAAGGTCAGGTGCCCCATCATCATCATGACGATGTAGTAGGCGGCAAAATCTCCACTGGTGAAGCCCCCCACCTGCCCGCCCTGGGAGCGGGCCACCGCGGTCCACACCGAAAGAAAGACCAGCGTATCGACGATGCGCCCGATCAGCCAGATCACCATCGCCGCCCGGTACTGGAACTGCACGGCCAGATCGGTGCGAAAGAGCGTGGAGTAGATGTCCGCCAGACCCCTCATGCCCGTTCAAAGACCTCTTCAATCACGTCCTCAATCGGCGGGTCCTCCACCGTCAGATCGAGGACAGGTTGCTCGCTGAGGAGCCGCCCGGTCACCTGCGCTGTCTCCGCCTTGGGCACTCGCAGCGATACGCGTCCTTCGCTACTGGCGACGATCTCTCCATAGTTGCCGAGGTCTCCGTGTCCGTTTTCCAGTTCGACGATAATCGTCTTGTGCGGTGAGAAGCGCTGCACAAGCTCGGTGAGCTGGCCGTCGAAGAGCAGCAGTCCGCGGTGGATGACCACCACTCGTTTACAGAGCGCTTCGACGTCGGCCATGTAGTGACTGGTGAGGAGCACGGTGGCGCCGTAGCGCTGATTGTATTCGGCCAAAAACGCGCGGATCCGCCGCTGCATGGTCACGTCGAGGCCGATGGTCGGCTCATCGAGGAAGAGAACTTGCGGCTTGTGCAGAAGTGCGGCGGCAATTTCGCACTTCATGCGCTCGCCCAAGGAAAGGTTGCGCACGGGCTTGTCGAGGAGCGCGGCTAAGTCGAGCAGCGCGGTCAATTCTTCGACCGTTTGCTGATACGCGCCCCGCTCTAGGCGATAGATGGCCCGGTTGCGCTCAAAGGAGTCGATTACGGGGATGTCCCAGAGCAACTGGTTGCGATTGCCCATTACCAAGGTGATCTGGCGGAGGAAATCGCGCTGCCGTTTGAACGGCTCAAAACCGAGGACTCGCCCCTGCCCGCCGGAGGGGTGCAGGAGGCCCGAAAGCATCTTGAGGCTGGTGGTCTTGCCCGCGCCATTCGGCCCTAAGAAGCCGACGATTTCACCGGGAGCAACCGCAAAGCTGATCTGCTTAACCGCCTCGACGTGGCGCGTCTGGCGCTGCACTAGGCTCTTGAGCGCCGCGCCCAGGCCGCCCTCGCGCACGGGGACCTCATAGGTCTTGCTCAATTCGCGGACATCAATGGCGGGTGCTTGTGCTGCCAAAGGTTTCGCGCCTCCTGCGCGCTAGGCGATGGCCAAAAGCCGGTCGCGCATTTCGTCGAGGGGAAAGGCCGGGCCGGGATCGACCTTGCGGTCGGGGGCGATTTCCTCGTGACCGAGGATGTGGCATATCCCATAGGCCGCAATCAGCGCGGCGCAAATGGTCTCGACGACTTCGAATTGCACTTCCGCATAGCGATGCCAAAAGGAAACGGGCTGCCGTATTTGCGGATGGGCACCGGGCAGGCTCTGGTTGCGGTGTGCGCCGCGCACGACTTCTGAGGCCGGATACGTCTGCCCGAACCACGACTCGTAGCGGCCATCCCGCTCCGAGAGCTGGCCCGCGTTGTCGATCTCGATGCCGATGGAGTACTGGTTGAGGCTCGTGCGCTCTCGCCACTGGCTGCGGCCAGCGTGCCAGCCGACGATGTTAAAGGGCAAAAGCTGAGTCACGACACCGTCGCGGCCGACGACCAAGTGGGCCGAGACCTTGCGCTCTCGGTCGCAGAGGGTGTGGATGGCCGACTCGGCGTTGGCACCGGCCGTATAGTGAATGACGATGGTGTCCGGCAGCCCTGGGGCAAAGGGGCCGCCTTGGTTGGGCGATTCGATGTAGTTGACGCCCTTGAATCGGTGATTAAGATCTATTTCCATAATTTTTATAGTAGAGGGTGCGTTCTGTGTAACGGACAAAGTATATTATACGAAAACACATCGAGCTTCACCGGCCCTTTGGGGTTGACTACCCATGACGACAGACGAACATACCGCTGATCTCGCATGGCAGTGTGAGATTCTGCAAGATGTCTCGCGCACGTTCGCGCTCACCATTCCGCAGCTTCCATCAGGCCTGCGCGATGTCGTCGGCAACGCATATATGCTGTGCCGCATCGCGGACACCATCGAGGATGAGCCAACCCTTTCGGCTAGTGGAAAGCGCGAGTTTTCCGAGCGATTCATCCGGGTCGTCGCGGGAGAGGAGCCACCCGCCCCATTTGCCGAACAGCTCGCCCCGCGCCTGTCCGACAGCATGCTGCTCGCCGAACGCCAGCTCGTGGCCAATACCCCTCGAGTGCTGCGGATCACGCAAGGGTTTTCCGATCGGCAGCGCGCTGCACTCGTGCGCTGTGTGCGGATCATGTCGCGTGGCATGGCCGAGTTTCAGCAAAGCCCGGGCCTCAAAGGCCTAGACGATCTCCCCCATCTCGACCGCTATTGCTACCATGTCGCCGGTGTCGTCGGCGAGATGCTCACCGAGCTGTTTTGCGACTATTCGGCGGAAATCGACCGCCATCGCAAGAAGTTGTTGCAGCTCGCCGTGTCGTTCGGCCAGGGCTTGCAGATGACCAACATTCTCAAGGACATCTGGGACGACCGGGCGCGCGGCGCGTGTTGGTTGCCGCGCGACGTGTTCCAGCAAGTCGGATTTGATCTGCGCTCGCTGGGGACCGACCGGACGAATCCCGCGTTCCGCACGGCACTGAGCCAATTGGTAGGCGTGGCCCAGATGCACCTCGGCAATGCGCTGGCGTTCACATTGCTCATCCCTGGGCGCGAAACCGGCATTCGCCGGTTCTGCCTTTGGGCGTTGGGCATGGCCGTACTGACGTTGCGGCGCATCCACACCCACGCGGATTTTACCAGTGGGCAGCAGGTCAAAATTTCGCGGCGCAGCGTATGGGCAACCGTGATCGTGACCAGCCTTGTAGCGCGCAGCGACGTTGCGCTCAAAGCACTGTTTGCGCGGTTTACGCGCAAGCTGCCGTCGCATGTGGAAGCACCGGCCTGAAGCTGCGGCCCCAATGCTGAGGCCGGACTGCTGGGCGCGTAGCAAACAGCGTCGCTGTTTTTTATCTTTTAGTCTTCATCAAATTCTCGGAGAAATTTCACCATGCGGTTTGATCTCGTACTCAAGGGCGGTCATCTGATCGACCCCCAAAACGGCATTGACGGGCCCAAAGACATCGGCATCCAGGGGAAGGTGATCGCGGCCGTAGATACGGACTTGCCGACCGAAGATGCCGGGCAAGTCATCGACGTGAGCGGACTCTACGTGACGCCGGGGCTTGTGGACATCCACATCCACGCCTATGCCACGGCCGGCCACCGCGATACGTGGGCCGGCGACAACAGCATCCTGCCGGACGGCTTTAGCTTCCGCACCGGAGTGACGACGCTGGTGGATACCGGAAGCGCAGGCTGGCGCAATTTTGAGGACTTTCGCTATCGGGTAATCGACCGCTGCCAGACACGGCTCTTCGCATTGGTCAACATCGCCGGCACCGGGATGACGTCAATCGACCACGAGCAAAATCCGCACGACATGGATTCCGACAAGACGGCGGGCGTGGCGCGAGAAAACGAGGACGTAGTCGTCGGCATCAAGACGGCGCACTACATAGGCCCAGAATGGATTTCGGTCGATCGCGCGCTCGCGGCAGCCGAAAAGGCCGAGACGCGGGTGATGATCGACTTTGGCTACTTCAGAAAGGAGCGGCCCTACTACCAACTCTTGGGCGAAAAACTGCGCCCGGGCGACATAAGCACCCACATTTTTCGCGGGCCGACACCGTGGTTTGACGCCGAGGGCAAGGTGCTGCCCTATCTGCACGAGGCGCGGGCAAGGGGCGTGATCTTGGACGTGGGGCACGGTGGCGGCAGTTTCTGTTTCCGCAACGCGGTCCCAGCCATAGCCCAAGGCTTCTATCCAGACTCGATTTCGACCGACCTGCACGTCCTCTGCATGAACATGGGTATGCTCGACATGGCGACGACTATGTCGAAATTTCTGGTGATGGGAATGCCGCTCGGCGAGATCATCCGCGCCTCAACCATCAATCCGGCGCGGGAGATTGGCCACCCCGAGTTGGGGCATCTGTCGGTGGGTGCTGTGGCCGATGTGGCAGTCTTGAAGCTGATGGAGGGGAACTTTGGCTACGCCGATTCGTTCGACGGCCGATTGGCCGGCCAGCAGCGGCTGTTTTGCGAGCTGACGGTCAAGGATGGCGAAGTGGTCTGGGATTGGAATGGCCGCGCGGGGATCGACTATCCCGAACTCGGCGACAGCTATGGGATCCGCGAGGGCGAGTATTTGGTTCTGCCGCCGGAGTAAGCATTAGTGGATACTATTGCCGAACGCGATTACATGTTGGGGACCGACGACGAGGAACTGCGCCGCCTGCAAGCGCAGCACGACACGTGGCGCCCCGAGACCGCAGACTTGTGGGAGCGTGCCGATTTCAGTGCCGGGCAGGTGATTCTCGACCTAGGCTGTGGACCGGGCTTTACCAGCTTAGAACTGGCCGAGCGCGTGGGAGCAGAGGGGCGCGTTTTGGCGGTTGATGGGTCGCCGAAGTTCGCGGATTTTCTCCGGCACCGCGCCGCGTCAGCTGGCTTGCATCAAGTCGAGGTCGCCGTAGCGGATGTCCGCACCCTCGACCTGCCAGCCGCTTCTATGGACGCTGCGTTTGCCCGCTGGTTGCTTTGCTTCATAGAGGAGCCGCAAGGGGTGATAGAGCGGGTGGCGCGGGTACTGAAAACGGGCGGTCGCTTAGTGGTTGTGGATTACTGCGCTTATGGGGCGTTTGTCGCCCGGATTGAGTACCCTGACTTGCGGCGCGTGTTGCAAGCGGTCCATGAGAGTTTTGAAGGGAGGTTGGATATCGGCGGGAAGCTGCCGGAGCTAATGGCGCGGTGTGGTTTGGAGGCCGTGGAGATCGTCCCCATCGGCGGTATTGCCCGTCCCGGCAACCGCATCTGGCGCTGGATAGAGCAGTTCCTGCGCATGTATCTGCCCGACCTTGTGGTGCGTGGCGTACTGAGCGAGGAAGAGTGCGCGGCACACTGGGAAGAATGGCAGGCCAACGCCCGCGATCCGCGAGCTAGCATTTCATCGCCGCCCATGGTTGGCGCTATTGGTGTCAAGGTCTGAGGGCCGCTGGCCGTGTGTAAAGGAAAACATCCGGTGAAAATTGTCGTTGCGTTTTTGTTGGTCGCGGTATTTGGATGTGCAAAAGAGTATACTGGCGACCCCATTGTCGTGCGCGACGCTTGGATCCGCGAGCCGCCGCCGCGCAGCCCGGCCGCTGGTTACCTAGTCATTGAGAACCGAGGCGGCGAACCTGTCGCATTGGTCGCCGTGGCAACCGAAGCCGCCGCGCAAACCGAGATGCACGTAATGGAATACAAAGACGACCGGATGACGATGCGCCGAGTCGAAGAGCTACAGGTTCCAGCAGGCGAAGAGGTTGCGCTGAAGCCGGGTGGTACCCATTTGATGCTGATGGAACTGCGCCAGCCGTTGCGGGACGGCGATGAGGTAGAACTGGTGCTGCGCTTTGGCGACGGAACAGAAAGGCGCGTACAAATGCCAGTGCAAAAGAAAGGTCTTTATGAGAGCGAGTGACGCGCCGATTTTTTGCGCGGTGTTTGCGCTGCTCGTAGCATGCAGCGCTCAGCCTGAAGCCCAAAAGGCCTCAGGTGCCGAAACCTCCGCCCCTGTGGAGGTTCCCTCCTTGCAGGATTTTGGCGGCATTGGCGGCGACTTCGCGCTCGTGGATCAGCACGGTGCGCGCTTTGAGTTGCAAAGTTTGCGCGGCCAACCCGCCATGCTCTTCTTCGGGTACACCTATTGCCCCGACATCTGCCCGGTGACGCT
>JAPPEG010000287.1 GCA_028875345.1 Gemmatimonadota bacterium | reverse complement strand
CCAATCGCGCCGCTTCCTCGGTCATCTCCTCGCGCCCCAACTGACAGGCGCGTCCCAAACCGACGATGCCCGGCACATTGAGGGTGCCGCCGCGTAGGCCGCGTTCCTGCCCGCCGCCCTCGACTTGGGCCTGCAAGCGCACGCGCGGCTTGCGCGAACGCACGTAGAGAAAACCGACGCCTTTGGGGGCGTAGAGCTTGTGGCCAGAGGCCGAGAGCAGGTCAATGCCGAGCGCTTCTACATCGAGCGGCACCTTGCCAACGGCTTGGGCTGCGTCGCAGTGCCACAAGACACCGCGCTCGCGGGCCAGCCGCCCGATCGCCGCCAGCGGCTGCAAGACCCCAATCTCGTTGTTAGCGGCCATGAGCGAGATAAGGGCCGTCCGCGGCGTGATAGCCGCCGCGAGCTGGTCGGGATCAACCTGACCGTAGCGGTCCACAGCCAAATAAGTTACCTCCACTCCTTGCTTCTCCAAGGTGTGGCAACACTCCAAGACGGCCTTGTGCTCAATGGCACAGGTGACGATGTGCGCTCCAGGGGGCACCATCTGCACTGCGCCTTTGATAGCCAAATTGTTGGCTTCCGTAGCTCCGGCCGTAAAGACGATCTCTTGAGCACGCGCGCCGATTAACCCGGCCACTTCTTCCCGCGCCATTTCGACCGCGTCAGCAGCAGCCAAACCAAAAGCGTGGGTTTTGCTAGCCGCATTGCCGAAGTGCGTGTCGAAGTACGGCAACATGTCCGCCAAGACACGCGGGTCAACCGGCGTGGTGGCCATGTTGTCCATATAGACTGGAATTTGCACGGCCCGTCGCTCAGGCGCTGAAGGACTCACCGCATCCGCAGGTGGTGCGGGCGTTGGGATTTTCGATCTTAAAACCCGCCCCCATCAACCCATCGTGGTAGTCGAGGATCACACCGTTGAGATAAAGGCTGCTCTTCATGTCGATGAAGATCTTGACGCCGTCTATCTCAAAGACGTGGTCCATGTCGCCGGCACTTTCCTCGAAATCGAGCTTGTACTGGAACCCCGAACACCCTCCACCCATCACGCCCATGCGCAGCCCATGTCCCTCGTTGCCCTGTTCGCTGAGCAAGCCCTTGATCTTTTCGGCTGCCGCTTCCGTTATAGTTACCATATTTCCCCTCAAGATTCGTAAATGGCGCATTCGATGAGGTCGGGCACCTCGTCGTGCCGCCGATAGATCTCGCAGTGGTGGCAATCCCGCTCTACTACCTTGACCGTACAGCAAAAACAGCCACTGAGAATTTCAATGGCCCGCCGGTTCCGCTCCTTCATCAGCGAATACTGGCGAATGCGCTCGTCGATCCGCCGCTCTTGCTCGGTGAGGTGCTCGACGAGCTCGCGCGCCAAGCCGCCGCCCGACTCATTGCAGTGCTTCAGGTTGAAAAACACGCGAATGTGTTCTAGCTCGAACCCCAAATCCTTGAGGCTTTGGACGATTTGCAAGCGGCGCAATTGCGCTTCCGAATACAGGCGAAATCCGCCTGCGGTGCGCTCTTCCGGCTCGATGATTCCCAATTCTTCATAGTAGCGAATCGTGCGCGGTGTGACCCCGGCCTTGGCGGCCAAATCCCCTATTTGCATGGAGACATCCTTCGCTGCGAAGTTCTGGCAAGCAATGTACTTGACGTGAACGTAAGTGTCAATGAATCGACCCCATAGAGCCTATTATTCTATATTCTATAATTAAGATATGGTAAACCAACATCTCCGAAAGAGCGAGGAGATACGCACAATGATCGCGCGCATTGCATTCTGTCTAGTCTGGCTGACCACTCCCCTAACAGCCACGACAGTCCAGCGCTTCGACCTAGCGGCCCTGACCGCCAACGCCGAACGCATCGTCGTCGGAGTCTGTCGCCAAGCCCAGCCCCAATGGGTACGCGGGCAGATCTATACCCGCTATGTGTTCTCCGTCTCCCAAGCCATCAAAGGGCCAGCGACCGCGCAACTGGAATTGCACCTGCCCGGCGGACATCTGCAAGGCGCTGTTACCCGCATCGTCGGCATGCCCATCTTCGCCCCCGGGGACGAGGCCGTGCTCTTTCTCACCGCGGCTAACGCATTGGGACACGCCTGGCCGGTCGGACTGGCCCAGGGACACTTCGCCATCAAGCGCAGCGCCGCCAATAAACCACGCGTCTTTCAAGAACTAAATGGCCTTGCGCTGCACACCGAGTCGCACAGCGCACCCAAAAAGGCACCGCCCGACGAACCCGTCCAAGGTATGCCGCTCGATCAGTTTTTGGCGCGGGTGCGCACCCTGACCGAAGGCCAAACACGCGATGCGCACTAGCATCCTACTGCTTGGCGGCCTGCTCGTCGCCATGCCCAGCCACGGCTTTCTCATCCAGACCTTTGAATCCCGATTTGGCAACCAAGTCCAGCAAACCTGGAGCCGCCCCGACCGCATTTCCTTTGTGCTCCACGCTGCTGGTTCCGACGATCTATCCCCTGCTCAGACCCATGCGTTGATCCGCGAGAGTTTTCAGGTCTGGAGCGACGTGACTACGGCACAGGTGGAATTTGTCGATCAGGGCACAACCCAAAACAGCGCCCCAACGCAAAGAGATAGACGCAACCTGATCTACTTCGACGAGACAGGACGCTACCTAAATGCCCCGCCCGAAACCGGCGTCATCGCCATAACCCGCATCCAGTCCCATTTTTCGACCGGCCACATTACCGACGCGGATATCATCTTTAACGGGCGCGACTTCCGCTTTTCCGCTGGTCTATTTGTTCAGCCCGGCAGTTGGATAAATCTCAAAGACGTAGCCGTCCACGAAATCGGCCACCTGCTCGGGCTTGAACACACCCCGCTCGATGGCCCTCCGGATATCCGCCCGACCATGAACCCCTTTAACCACAGCGACGACTCCGGCGAAGCCCAAAGCCTCGAACCCGACGACATCGCTGGCGTCAGCTTCCTCTATCCGACCGTTGGCTACCAAGACAGCGTCGGCAGCATCGCCGGCCAAGTCCGCGACTTCGACCAACAGCCACTTTTCGGCACGCACATCAAGGCCGAAAACCTCGACACCGGCGAACTGTTCAGCACCGTCTCGGGTGCCGAACCAAGTGCCGCCACAGTCGGACACTACCGGCTGCACGGCTTGACCCCGGGCCGCTACCGGCTGAGTCTCGCGCCCATTGCCGGGGCGATTAACGAAGAGAACTTCAGCGGTATTTTCACTGATTTTGCCACTGGATTCCCCACAGAGTTCTACGACAACGCCCGCGATAACACCTATGCCCGCGTCCTCGATTTGGCCGCGGCCCAGCACATCGACGATGTCGATTTCATCTCCGATTTTGCCGTGCCCGGCTACCCCTTCGTAGTCCCCATAGCCATAGTCTCCAATACCCCCGATACCCAAGGTCCTTATCCAGTGCGCGTCGCAGCCCGCGATGCCGCCAGCGTGTGGCTCCTCTATCAGATTGACGGCGGAAGCGTCCAGCACTTGCAAATGCAGCAGCAAGACAGCCTCTTCGTCTCCCAAATTCCCGGCCAGCACGTCGACACGCGCATCGCATATCAAATCGAAGCCCACAGTGCCAACGGCAAGGTCTCGTATTTTCCCCATGCGGACGCTTGGCTCGACTTCACGGTCGTCGAACTGACCGGGGCCCCGCTAGCCTTTACCGCCTTGCGCGGGGAAGACGCCATCGGCGTGGTCGATACGGGCACCCGCCGCGAGCTAGCGCGCATCCCCGTCGGCGACGAACCGATCCAAATGATCCTAGCCGGCGACCAACTCTTCGTGTCCAACCTCTCCTCGAACGACCTCCGCATCATCGACACCGCGACCTTCCAAGTCCAAGCGCACATCGAGACCGCAATCCAGCCCCTCGACCTAGCCCTAGCGCCCGACGGCAAAACGCTCTACGCGACCAATTCGGGCACGAATGCGCTGACCATCGTCGATGTTGAGTCGGGCCAAGCGCGCACCGTTGAGATCGCCGACGCAAGTGAAGGGCTGTACGGCATTGCCGCCACCGCCGACAAGATATTCACCACCGACATCGCTGGCAGCCAAGTCCTCGTCCTCTCGCCGCAAGGCCGCATAACCGGCCGCATCCCAGTACCACCGAAACCGCGCTCGCTCGCACTCGCACCCAACGGCAAGACGCTGTACGTAACCAGCATGGACACGGGCCGCTTGAGTGCCATCGACGCCGACGAGGAAACCGTCGCGCGCACCATCGACTTAGGCGTCAGCGGCACCTTTGCCATCGCACCCAGCCCCGACGGCCGCAAGCTCTATTTGACCGCTCACAGCGAAGGTTCCCTTCTAGTTGTCGATGTGGCCAGCGGAACCCTGCGCAAAAAGCTCGCCATCGGCCGCAATCCACGGGCCATTGCCTTCTCGCCCGACGGCACGCAGGCGTACGTCACCAGTTCCTTTTCCAATGAGATCCACATCGTCGATGCCGTGCGCGACTCCGTTGTCGGCCACTATGCAACCGGCCAGAATCCACGCGGCATCGCGCTGACACAGCCGGTGTGGCCCCCAATCGTGGCCCAACGCCCAACCCACTTCGCCCTAGCACCGGCCTTCCCCAACCCCTTCAACGGCTCGACGCAAATCACCTACACACTCGCCGCCGAGTCCCCGGTTGAACTGCGCGTGTACAACGCCCTCGGCCAAGCCGTGCGCACTCTCTTGCGTCAGCATCGGGAAGCGGGGACGCATCAGATTTATTGGGATGGAAGAGACGATCAAGGACGGGCGCTGGCCAGCGGCACCTACTTGCTCATCATGCGCGCTGGCGCGGTGCGCCAAACGACGAAGATGTTACTCTTGCGCTGACTCTACTGATTCGATAAACCCATCGACGCTGAAATAGCGAAACCCCGTATCGCAGAGCATGGTCACCAGCCGGGCCCCTGGGGCTAGGGTACTGGCCACCTGCAGGCTGGCCGCCACATTGGCCCCAGACGAAGGCCCCAACAGCAACCCTTCCTCGCGGGCCAAGCGGCGGGTGCAGTGAAAAGCCTCGTCGTCGTCTATCTGCACGATCTGGTCAATCAATTCTTGGTCGAGGACTTCGGGCACAAAACCCGCGCCAATCCCCTGAATACCGTGCAAATCGGCTGCGCCCCCCGAGAGTACAGGCGAGCGCTTAGGCTCGACTGCTACTATACGCACATCCGGCACGGCCTGCTTGAGCACCTCTCCAACGCCGGTTATGGTGCCACCAGTCCCCACTCCGGCGACAAAGGCGTCTAGCTTGCCTCCAGTGGCAGCGAGAATCTCCTCGGCCGTGGCTCGGCGATGGGCCTCCGGATTGGCCGGGTTGGCAAATTGCTGGGGAATAAACACGCCCTCGGGATCAGCGGCCTTGAACTCTTCGGCCTTGCGGATGGCCCCGGGCATGTCTGCGGGCGCGGGCGTCAGCACAATCTCTGCACCGTAACTGGCCATAACTTGCCGCCGCTCCAAGCTCATGCTCTCAGGCATGGTCAACACCAGCCGGTAGCCCAGTACGGCCGCGGTCAGGGCCAGCGCGATCCCGGTATTGCCGCTGGTAGGCTCGACGATGGTCATGCCCTTTTTGAGCTGGCCGGTCGCCTCGGCCGCGCGGATCATGCTGACGCCGATGCGGTCTTTGACGCTGCCGGTTGGGTTGCGCGCTTCGAGTTTGCCGTAGATCTGGCTGCCGTTGGCGGGCGCGACGCGGTAGAGGCGCACGAGGGGCGTGTCCCCCACCAACTGCAACATGTCGTCTGCGGTCTTGCGCTTAATCATCCCTCAACCTTCAACTGCTCCACCAAGTCCACAGCCGTGGACAAAGGCCGCGAGCAAGTCGCGTCGCGGCACACGTACGCCCGACCGCCAACCGCTAGCTTCCCCTCCAACAACGGCAACGCAACCGCAGCTTCATCCTCCTCAACGCCAGCGGCTAACACGACCTTATTGGGCACAAAGCACCGGTGCAGTGCCACCGCAAAAGCGCGGCACTCGGCTTGATCCCCCACCAAAGCAACCTCCGTAGGCCTAGCCAAATAGAAGTCGAGGGCGCAGAGCATCTGCGCCCCAGCGGCAGGAGCGCGGCGCAATAGCTGCTCGAAGAGGACCAGCGTTTGCTCGCCCCGCTGCCACAACGCCTGATCGCCCTTCATTGCCCCCAAGCGCAACAGCGCCAACGCCCCCAGCGAGTTGCCCGAGGGCGTGGCGTTGTCAAATGGGTTCTTGGTGCGCACGATCAAGTCGGTCGCCTCGGCCCCTGCATAGAAAAATCCCCCGTGTTCCCCATCCCAAAACCGCGCAACCATCTCCGCGGCCCAGTGCTCGGCGGCGACAAAGAAGCGCAATTCGAAATTCGCCTCATATAGGTCGAGCAGGCCGTTGACCAGACAAGCGTAATCGTCCTGATAGGCCGGAATCCGCGCCCGACCGTCCTTGTAGGTGTGCAGGAGACGGCCGTCGCGGACCATGCGTTCTAAAATAAAGTCAGCCGCCTCGACAGCCGTTCGTAGATAGCGATCCTCCCCGATAACCTGATAGGCGCGGGCCATCGCGCTGATCATCAGCCCGTTCCAAGCCGTCAGAATTTTGTCGTCGCGTCCAGGGGCCACGCGCTCCTGCCGCGCCGCCAGCAGTACCTCGCACCCGCGCTCTACGACTTGCGCCAGCCGCTCCGGCTCAACCTTGAGAAAATGCGCAACCCCTTCTAGTTCGTTTTCCACGTGCAAGATATTGCGCCCGTGCTCGAAGTTGCCCTCGGGCACAACGCCGTAATAGCGAGCAAAAAGCTCGGCATCTTCTTCGCCCAACAGATTCTCAATCTCCTCTAAGAGCCAAGTAAAAAACAGACCTTCCTCGCCCTCGCTGTCCGCGTCCTGCGCCGCGTAGAAGCCGCCTTCGGGCTGCGTCATCTCGCGCAGCACATAGCCAAGGGTGTGCTCGACAACCTCGCGGTAGAATTCGTCTTGAGTCGCCTGATAGGCTTCGAGATAGGTCCACACCAGTAAGGCGTTGTCGTAGAGCATTTTCTCGAAGTGCGGTACTAGCCAGCGCTCATCCACTGAGTAGCGGTGAAAACCTCCGCCAAGCTGGTCGTACATCCCTCCTCTAGCCATGCACTTGAGCGTGTGCTCCGCGATTTCTAACGCGCGCTGGTCGCCTCGTCTAACATAGCGCCGCAACAGCAGGGACAAGCTCATGCTCGGCGGAAATTTGGGCGCGCCGCCAAATCCTCCGAATCTAGCGTCATACGTAGATTTGAGCTGCGCACAGGCTCCGTCGAGGACCTCTTCTCCAGGGATGCCGCCCGGCGTCAAAAACTCGGCGTGTTGCTGGAGCGCACGCATGAGTTCGGCGGTTTTTTCGGCAACGCCAGCGCGATTTTCCCGGTAGTAATCCGCTATCGCTTGGAGCACCCTCGGAAAACCCGGCCGCCCGTGGCGATCTTCGGGAGGGAAGTACGTCCCGCCGTAAAAAGGCTGCAAATCCGGCGTTAGAAACACCGTCATCGGCCAGCCGCCTTGGCCAGTCATGGCCTGCACGGCCGTCATGTAAATCTCATCGACATCGGGCCGTTCTTCGCGATCAACCTTGATGTTGATAAAGTGCTCGTTCATGCGCCGGGCGATTTGCTCATCTTCAAAGGATTCGCGCTCCATGACGTGGCACCAATGACAGGCCGAATATCCCACTGAGAGCAAGATAGGCCGATCGGCGGCTTGGGCCGCGGCCAGCGCCTCCTCGCCCCAAGGATACCAATCAACGGGATTGTGGGCGTGCTGGCGCAAGTACGGGCTGGATTCGTCGGCGAGGCGGTTGGTGTGCTTGGGATCGGACATGGTATTAATAATACGATTCGCTGGGTATTGGCGATAGGGCTACGACCTATTGCCCTCGCGTCTGTAGGTAGTCTTCTAGATCGCCGACGATGGCGCGGAAGCGCCGTTCGGCCTCGGCGCGGATGTCCGTCCTATCGCGGCGGCAGTGCAGGGGCCACACTTGCTCCCGATAGCGCCTTTCGAGGGCATCCTGATAGGCCGCGGGTAAGGCCGCAATCTGCAACGCGCGAATTTCGCCAAAGCTGATATTCGGCGTGCCCACTCCGTTGGCGTAAGCAGCGATCTGCTCGCGGCCCAGCCGCGTCTTGAAGAAAAACCAAGCGTAAAACGGATTGAGTCCCTCTAAGCGGATCAAATCGACAAAACAACCCACATTGGCCGGCTTGCTCCCCAGATACACCGCGAGGCGATTCCGGCCCAAGGCCCCAGACCCAGACCGCGACAACAGCAAGTCCCCGGGGCGCACGCGGCTGCGCGGGGGATCGTGCACACCTGCGGGCGCGACGCACAACAGCGCTCGCTCGTCGAGCCCGGTTTCGGCGATATTGCCTTGCTGGATGACCGGCACTCCGGCTTCTATGTGCTGAGGACGGCTACCCGTAACAATCGGCCCGTACGTCAAATGGCAGATGTATTCCCCCAACGGGACCAGTCGCAAGCGACCCGCCAAGCGACGCACCGCGGCGCGCCCCTGCCAGAAGCGCGGATCCCAACGCTGGGCGAGCAATGCACGCTGCCCTATGCTCAGAAGCGCGGCCTCCCATTCGCGGCGAGCCGACGCGCCGAGTAAAAGCTGGACATGCTGCGCGTACTGCTCTACGCTCGGCCTCTTCCCGACGGGTGCGATCAGCCGCGCCTTGGTCCGGGCCAGTGACTTGCTACGGCGTAAGACGACCAAAGCCGTCTGCACCTTGTTGAAGGCTCCAGGCAGGGCGACGACAGCCCGCACCTCAGCGCGCGCTAGCAACCAGTCGCGCACGCCCTGCCGCCGAGCATTGGCGAGAAATCCCTCGGGCAATATCAGGGCCATCCAACCAGTGGGTCGGATCAGTTGTAGTGCGCGCTCGACAAAAAGCAACTCCACCGGGAAGGAACGCATCTGCTTTTGTCCATCGAGCAGCCCAAAGCGCTGGGCGAGCCGACAGGGGCCATCGGCCCCAAACAAATGCAACATCGGTCCCAACTTGCCAAAAGGCGGATTGGCCAGCACGCAATCGAACGTCTCATCTGCCACCTCGGGAAAGGTGCCGAGCAAACCGTCTCCGGTGTAAAAGCGATCCGCTTGGCTGCGTCCCCGCTCGGCTAGCCCCGCGTCAATCTCAATGCCCGTGGTCTGATAGGCTCGTCCGACGGCGGCCAACAACGCTCCTTCGCCCGCTGCTGGATCAATCACGCGCGCTCCAGCTCCCAGATTTCTTCCCGCAAGCGTACTCACCGCGTCCCAAACCAACTGCGCGACTGCTGGGGGTGTAAAGTGCTGCGCTAGCAGCTTCGCGTTTCCTCCGTTACTCATTAGTGTATCCCATTTGGGGCAACGGCCGCTTATGGCGGCTCATCAAACGACCTACATAACAAATTGCCGAACAAACCATTGGGCACTCAAGCGGCTCGCTGGCACGCTTTCTGCTACACCCTAGCCACGCGGTCCGCCAACGGACGCTTCACTCATTCATCCACGCTCATCTTCAGGAGGAACCCCATGCCCACCTTAAGGATGCCCAACATCAACCAAGTCGCCCTCAGCGGCCGCTTGGTGCAAGACCCTGACTTCCGCTTCATGGACAACGGTGCCGCTCGCTTGCGGGGGCGGATCGCCGTCAACCGCTCCTATCGCGACCGCAATCAAGAATGGCAAGAGGAGACCTCCTTCTTCGACATCGTCCTCTGGCAGAAAGCCGCCGAGACCTTGGCCAAACGCCTGCACAAGGGCACGCCGGTCTTTATCACCGGCCGCTTGCAAAGCCACTCTTGGCGCGACAGCGACGACCAGCCCCGCTTCCGCGTCCAAGTGCAGGTGCGCAACCTGCAAGTTCTGGAAAGAGATGCAGAAGACATGCAGGAGGAAAACGTGCAGCAAGAAACCGCCCTCCAAGCGGCTTGAGCAAGGAATGTGCGCGGGCGCAGGCGGGTGCAGTCGGCGGACGAACGAGACGCGCCGCGCCCAGCCCGCGCTTATTCCGCTCGCTCAAAAAGCGCGGCAATGCCCATCCCCCCGCCAATGCACAGCGCAGCTAAACCCAGCCTGACACTATGCTGCTGCATCTGGTGTAAAAGCGTGGTGGCAATGCGCGCGCCGCTGGCACCAACCGCGTGGCCGATGGCAATAGCTCCGCCTTGGACGTTGACCTTATCCCAGTCCCAATCCAACTCCCGCCCCACAGCCAAGCTCTGGGCTGCGAACGCTTCGTTAAGTTCGATCCGATCTACATCTTCGAGCCGGGTCTCAGTCTGGGCCAACAGTTTGCGGATCGCGGGGGCTGGGCCGATACCCATAATGCGGGGATCGACGCCAGCACTGGCCGTGCCCCGGAGGTAGGCCAGCGGCACCAACCCGCGCGCCTTGGCCTCTTCTTCCGTCATCAATAGTAGCGCGGCGGCCCCATCGTTGATTCCCGAAGCATTGCCCGCGGTCACGGTCCCGTCTTTCTTGAACGCCGGTTTGAGCTGACTTAACTGCTCGACAGTGGTCCCGGGACGCGGATGCTCATCTGTTGCAAAGACGGTCTCCCCGCCTTTTTGCGCGATGGATATGGGCACGATCTGACCTGCAAATGCCCCTTGCGCTTGGGCGCTGGCCCACCGTTGTTGGCTCCGCGCGGCGAATTGGTCCTGCTCGGCGCGGGTAATCCCATATTCTGCGGCCAAGTTCTCGGCCGTAACCCCCATGTGACAGTCGTAAAAACAATCCCACAGCCCATCGAGCAGTAGCATGTCCTCGACTTGGCCGTGCCCTAGTCGCTGGCCCCATCGCCCGCCGTGCAGGACGTAGGGTGCCTGGCTCATGTTCTCCATGCCCCCCGCCAGCACTACCTCGGCCTCGCCGGCCCGCAGGCTCTGGGCGGCCAGCGCAACCGCCTTCAGCCCCGAGCCGCAGAGCTTGTTGACCGTCATCGACGGCACCTCGTACGGCAGCCCGGCAGCGATGGTCGCTTGACGCGCCGGATTGGCCCCGGCCCCGCCCTGATACACCATGCCCATCAACACCTCATCCACTTCGCTCGCTTCCACTTGGCACTCCTTCAATGCCGCGGCGAGCACCTTGCCGCCCAATTCCGCGGCCGTCACGTCTTGCAGCGCACCGCCAAAGCGGCCTGTGGCTGTACGCCGGGCGCTAACTACAACTGGGTCTGCCATGTTTTACCTTTCGCTTATGCGTAGCCGCGTTGACGCGGTGCAGCAGCTAACTTAACTTTTTTCACACTGGATATGGGGCTGTAGCTCAGCTGGGAGAGCGCGGGCTTTGCAAGCCTGAGGTCGTCGGTTCGATCCCGATCAGCTCCACCATACATTGCGTCACACACTCGGTGCCCGGAACCATTCCACCGAGAAGCCCTTCCTTTTCAACTCCATAAAAAATAAACGTTGCTTCGCTTAAAGGCGAGAATCGTATAGTTGGTCAAGCAAAAGTAGGCTGCACAACCTTGCGACTCGGCGAAGTTAGCTCCCAATGGAGGCCAAGATGCCGCACGACAAATGGAGGCTCATCTACGTCAGCGACCCCTCGGGCAATGCCAACTACGACTTTGACCCAGGTATGGCGCGTCCCCTTATCACCTCACACCCCGCCAAGCCAGAGGAACTGCAGCGCATAATCGACAACGTCGCCGCCAACAGGCCCGATACCTTTATCCAAGAGGTCTATAACGCCGGCTGGACCTTGTACTTCCGCTCTCCGCGCTTTGAGTACGACGCCCGTCCCCAGCACCGGCGCTTTATTCCCATGATGGACGACGGGATCATGCCGCTGCAGGTGATGCTCGACCAAGCCCGCAAACACGGGATGAATTTTCTCGCTGGTTTTCGCATGAACGACAGCCACGGCGCACCCGACCAAGGGGGGATGTTTCTTCACAAGAACCCACAGTGGAAAATTGCGGAGATGCCGCAGGGCGTGGCCTTCGTTCCCGGCAACAGGATGGATTTCACCTTTGCCGAGGTGCGCGATTATCTCTTTTCAGTGATGGCGGAAGTCGTCGATCAATTCGACGTCGATGGGCTTGAGTTGGTCTTCCGCGAAGGTCTCTACTTTCCAGCTCCCCAAGGCGATAGAAGCCTGGCGCGCGAGCGCCAACCGCTTATGACTGAACTGATCCAGCGGGTGCGGGAAATGCTGGACCAAGCCGGGAGCAGCCGGGGCCGCGACCTGCAGTTGGGGGTCCGCGTCCCAGAGACGTTAGAGGAGTGCCACAACTGCGGTCTCGACGTGCCCACCTGGATAGCAGAAGCGCTCATCGACTACGTCGCTCCCCAAGACGCCATGTATTCGGATTGCAACGCCCCACACCAAGAGTTCAGCCAGCTCACCAAAAACAGCAGGTGCGAACTCATCCCCGGCCTCCTCCCCTATTGCGCCAACCTCGACCGCACCGGTCCGCCGTTGACGCTTGAAAATTACCGCGCCTTGGCCCACTCGTTTGCCCGCCAAGGTGCCGACGGGGTCTCCATGTACAACTTTCAGATGCACTGGGATGCCTTCTGGAAAGCGACCCGCGATCCAGGCCCAGAGGCCATGTATCCCCTAGCTCTTAGCTACCTGCGGGAACTGCGGGATCCGGCCAAAATTGCCGCTGGTGCTCGGCACTATCTCTTTCACCCCATGTGGGGCGGCTCTACGGCCTTTGGATCCCCGGGCAAGACCGCAGGTGGAATTGTCAGAGACGATAAGATCGACCTTGAACGGACGGAGCAACAACCTTATGGGCAGTATCATTTTCGCCTGTACGAAAACTTCGACGAGATCGTCTTCGCCAAACTGTTCTTCCGCGCTACGGGCTTGGGGCCTTACGACCAGATTGAGGTCGATATCAACGGCACGACCATTCCTGCCGACAGGGTGCGCCACATCTGGCACAGCGCCGGCCGGCACCCAAATCAGGGACGGCCACTCCCCGCGCATACGACCTGCATTATCGATCTGTCGTCACCGCCCATACGCGACGGCGACAATGCCCTCGGCGTCCGCTTGTTGCTCTCCGGCCTCCCCGAAGGGGCTGTCGTCATCGACGAACTAGAAGTGACCGTACTGCCGCGATAATTCCCGCTTTTCAGATAAGGAGGAACCTTGTCGAGGAGCGATCCCGAATTCTGGAACCGGCGCACGAGCGCGACGGCTATATGGACCAACCTGCGCTGGACCTTCGTCCACATCTGGGCGCACGGGCGGGCCCCAGCCTTGGGCATCGTCGCCGTGCAGATACTCTTGGGTATCCAGCCCGCACTACTCATCTACATCACCCAGCACCTCATCGACACCGTCGTCGCCTCCGCCGATGCAGGGGGTGCTAGCTTTGAACAGGCCCTGCCGTGGCTTATAGCATTCGGACTTGTACTCCTACTCTCAAGCGATGTGCAGTGGCAAATTCGGGACGCCCTCCACCTGCGGCTTGAACAGAACCTCGAACACGCACTAGGCCGCCGCTTTCTGGCCAAGGCGTCACGGCTACCGCTCGTCTTCTTTGAGGTGAGCGCGTCTTATGATCGCTTGGAACGCGCCAAAAATCCGGGCTTGAAGCTCGATCGGTTCTTCTTCGCGGCCATGCACCTATTCCAGGCCAGTATCCGAGTCCTCTCCATTACGGCCATGTTCGCCCCGGTCTCTCTGTGGATCTCGCTGGCTCTTCTAATCGTACTGGTACCGCAGATCCGGCTGGCGATTGAACAAAGCCGGCGGTTTATGAGCTTCACCTATGGCCAGACTGAGGAAATGCGCCGGGCCAGCTACGTCGATCGGGTCCTCACTGGACGGGGCGAACAAAAAGAGATGCGCCTTTTTGCCCTCCGCCAGACGCTGAGCCAGCGATGGCGGGCCATGCGCCAAGCATTGCGGAAGCAACTCTGGCGACAACAGCAGCAACAGGTTCGCGGGGGCCTTCCCATCACCTGTTTGCGTTTCGGCGTCTCGGCCGGTGTCGCCGTTGCGCTGGCCTATTTTCTCGGTGACCGGCTCCTCACGCCTGGTCGTTTTGTCGCCCTGTTCCGGGGAGTGGACGACATGCTAAGGGCCGGTTCCAGCCTCGGCCACTCTTCGCGGGAACTACAAAACCAAAGTGCTGAAATCAGCTATGTGCGCGAGTTTCTCGACCTGCCCGAGGACGCCGCCGCTTGGATGCAACGATTACCAGCCGACCGCGAGCCAACCCAGCCCTTTCCCAAACCGCTGCGCGAGGGATTTGCCGTCGAAGATGTCTGGTTTGCCTATCCATCAGCGGGCGCTGCCGAGGCCGAGAGTTCCCGTCCCGTTTTGCGGGGAGTGAGCCTGCGCCTCAAGCCAGGAGAACGAGTAGCCCTCGTCGGCGCAAACGGCGCGGGAAAATCGACCTTAGCCAAGCTCTTGCTGGGCCTGTACCAACCAGCATCGGGCGAGATCACCGTCGATGGAGTCCACTACGACGCGATCGACCCAACGAGCCTTGCAAGCGCAGTAAGTGCCGCGTTCCAAGACTTCTTCAACTTTGAACTCACCGCCTCCCAGTCAATCGGAATTGGTGCCCTCGGCAGCGGTGATAGCGACCAAGAAGCCGACTTGTGGCCAGCGTGGCTGCCTCCGGATCCAGCGGTAGTAGAAAACGCGGCGCAGCGAGCCAGCGTCGATGTCATCGCTGCGCGCCTGCCCCAAGGCTACGACACTCCGGTGGGACACGTCCTCGACGGCGGGCAAGGACTTTCCGGGGGCGAGTGGCAGCGCATGGCCATTGCCCGCGCATTCATCCGCCAGCCCGAGTTGCTGATCCTCGACGAACCGACCGCGGCGCTGGACCCCATGGCCGAGGCCGAGGTGTACCGGCAGTTCGGCGAACTGCTCGCCGGCCGCACCGCGCTGTTGATCAGCCACCGGCTGGGCTCTGCCCGCATAGCCGACCGCATCCTCGTCCTCAAGGACGGTCGCATCGTCGAGCAAGGCCCCCACGACGACCTAGTGGCAAAGGGCGGCGTGTACGCTGCCATGTGGGAGGAACAAGCCTCGTGGTACCAGTAATCCTACAGGATACAACGGTGGTCCGCCCGCCTACCATGCGTACGCTCTGGCGCTTTCTGAGGTGGATGATCCAGACAGACCCCCGCTACTCCATCGTTCTACTAGTGCTCCAATTCGCCACCGGTCTGCTGCCAGCCGCGTCGATATGGGTTATGCGGGCACTCTTCGATCGCAGCCTCGCGGTGTACGAGGGGAACCTGCCCGTAGAGGACATGCTGGTGTGGATCGCTCTTTGGGTCGTGCTGGCACTCGCGCACGAAGTGTTCAGGTTGGAGCTCTTCTTTTTACTAGTTGATCGGCTAAAACAGGAGTTAGAAGACCGGCTACTCACCCAACTCCAGCACAAAGCAAGCGTCCTGCGACTCGAAACCTTCGAGCGCGCCGATTTCCACGATGTGTTGCGCCGGGCACAAGAGGCGGCCTCGCCCGGCTTTTTTCTCAATCTTATCGGCGAGATCCACACGATAATCACCGGAATGCTGACGGTCGTCTCCGTCGCCTTGGTCGTCGGGCTGTGGAATCCGCTGCTCCTGATCGCCATCGCCTTGGTCTCAGTGCCGCCGCCGCTAGCGCGGGTGCTCCAAGAGAAGAACACCTTTTACCTTAAGCGCGAGCAGACCCAGCGCGAGCGCCTGCGGGCCTACTTGGAGCGCATTCTCACTGAGCGCGCTGCTGCCAAGGAAGTGCGAGTCTTCAACCTAGGATCGGCCCTGCTCGGTTGGTGGGGATATCTCTACTGGCAGGTAGCCGACCGGCTCTTTCAGCAGAAACGCTCGCAGTCTCTGGTCAATATCTTGCTAGCGGCTTTCAGCCTGACCGGTCTAGCCGCCAGCATCGGCTGGTCGGCTTGGGCCGTGGCCAACGGCGGCCTCTCCCCCGGGCAGTTCGCCGCCATGATGGTGGCGCTGCAGCAAGTCAGCACGCATGTCGATTTGGTCTTCTGGCGGTTTGGTTATCTCGCCAATCGCCTCCTGTACATCGCCGATCTCTTCACCTACCTCGACTTGGAACCGGAAGAGCCAAAGGATGGCGTGCCAATCGACCGCGTCGGCGAGGTCCCGATTGCAGCCACCGGTCTCTCTTTCCGCTATCCACAGGCGGAATACCCGGCAATCGACGACATCTCATTCGCCATCCAGCCCGGCGAGCGCGTGGCCCTCGTCGGTGCCAACGGCTCGGGCAAGACTACGCTAGTTAAAGTGCTATTGGGCTTGTTTCACCCCACACAGGGGAAGGTGCTCTACGGCGATGTCGATCTGAACCGGGTGGATCGGAACGGCCTGTGGGACCAATCGGCCGCAGTATTCCAAGACTACACCCGCTTCGCCTTTTCTCTGGGTGAGAACATCGGCTTGGGACGCACCGAGCAAATGGGCGACCAAGCGGCCGTCGAGCGCGCCGCGCACCAAGGCGGAGCCGCCCCCATCGCCGAGCAACTACCGGAGCACTACAATACCCTTCTCACCAAAGAATTTGCCGGCGGCACCGAACTGTCTGGCGGCGAGTGGCAGCGCGTCGCCATCTCTAGGGGGTTCATGCGCAACGCGGCCCTGATCGTGCTCGACGAGCCAACCGCGTCGCTCGACCCCCAAGCCGAGGCCGACGTGTTCCGGCGCTTTCTCGCCATGTCCGGCGAGCGGACCACCATCGTGGTCTCCCACCGCTTGGGCTCGGCCCGTCTGTGCGACCGCATCTTGGTACTAAAAGAGGGCCGCCTACTCGAAAACGGGACGCACGGCGAATTGCTGTCTCAAGGGGGAGAATACGCCCGCTTATGGGCTTTGCAGGCGCAGTGGTACGGCGAGGGATAGAGCTTGCCCAGGGCCGCGGTGGGAGATACCTTTAGCACGCATTTCTAGGCTCGCTCCGTCCGGCGAATCCGCAACCAAGAGATTGTTATGAGTGCATTGCAAGCGCCCACGCTCAGCGCCGCTGCTTCGTGAACCGTGGCCGCCTCTTACCCCATTGTCAACGGCGCCGAGCACGCCTGGGTGCTCCACGACCCCCGCTTTAAGCCCGACCCGCGTCTGTCTAACTGCCCCAACGCCAAGCCCAACTATGAGCAGTCGGCCGAAGACCTCATCGAACACATGCGGACCTATGGAGTCGACAAGGTCGTCATCAGCCACGTGTGCTACTACGGCCGCGACAACCGCTATGCCAGCCACTGCGTACAGCGCTATCCCGACCGCTTTGCCGCCATCGGCCTTTTAGTGGGGTACCGGCTGCACCATCCAGCCGATCCGGAGAATCCGGCGCGCTTGGAACGGGCCGTGCGAGAGGAGGGCTTGGCAGGGCTGCGCTTGAGTCCCATCTACGACCGCGACGTGGTCTGGCTCAGTGATGAAGTCAGCTATCCACTGTGGCACCGGGCCGAGGAATTGGGCGCGGTGTTCAACATCTTCCTAGCGCCACACCAAGTGGGGCAGGTAGCGGCCATGGCCGAGCGCTTCCCCGGGGTCAAAGTGGTCATCGACCATCTGGCGATGATCGACATCAACGCCCCCGATAGCGAAGGCTTTGGGCCGCTGCTCAATCTAGCCCGCTTGCCCAATGTGTACATCCGCACCTCGCTGCACAATCCTTCCAAGGAACGACCGCCCTTTCGCGATGTATGGCCCTTTTTGGAGCGGGTGTACGACCGCTTTGGGCCGCGGCGGATGGTATGGGCCAATTTTTACGAACTGCTCATTATGCAGGAGTTGATCCCCTTTTTTAGCGCTGAAGACAAGACGTGGATTTTGGGGAAGAACGCTCTAGAGATCTACTTTAAAGGTCGGAGCTGACAATCCATTCCGCGGCCGGGTTCAGGGAGCTTCCCCAACGAATTGCCGCAGACCGCGTTGGGAAATTCCCGATCCAGATATGCACATATCCCCTATGGATCCACTTGCTGATAGAACTTTTTCGCGCCGTTCTCAATGGTCATAATGACCGCGCTCTTGGTCGGATGGCGGTTTTCGTTGTAGCCGGCAATGCGCGTCGCCCCAGCGTACTGTTCGGTAGCCAACAGTTGCCGCCGTATCGCATCTGCGTCGAGACTACCCGCGCGCTCGGCAGCTTCCAAGAGCAAGCGCACCGCATCGTAGCTCACCGCATCGCCGCCGGTGGGAACAATCCCGTACAAGGGAAGGTATGTGTCGATGAATGCGCGCGCACTCGGCTCATCCGTGTCCGGCGAAAAGTGGCTGCTGAAAAAGCTGCCATCCACGGCGGCTTCCTCATTGTCCAACAGCGTCGGATTGTCCCAAGCATCGGCCCCAAGAAAAAGCGTCGGTTCCCCAGCCGCGTTTTGCAGCGGCAGGGCACGCGCCTGCTTGGTCACAAGCGCGACTTCTGGCGGCAGGCCCGATAGGAAGACCGCCTCGGGAGCCTCCGCCGCGATGGCGGTCAATTGCGCGGCAAAATCCGTCGCACCGCTCTCGTAGAACTCTTCGGCGACGATCTCTCCCCCAAAGCCGCTAAAATGAGCGATAAAAAACTCGGCGATCCCCTCAGTATAGACTTCCCCGCGCTGCGTCAAAACAGCCGCTGTATTTACCCCGAGCGTCTCTTTGGCAAACTGCGCCATGACGCGCCCTTGAAACTGGTCGGTGAAAGCGGCCATGAAGACAAACTCGCCAGCCGCGGTCACGGCTGGATTGGTGGCCGCCGTGGTAATCATCGGCACACCGTGACGCTGAGCTACGGCCCCCACTTCAATGGCGTGCGAGGAGCGATTGGGGCCAACGAGGGCAACGACTTCGTCTGTGAGGATCATGGTCTCAGCAGCCTGTACAGCCGCCGCCGCTTCCTGTATGTCCATCTGGATGACCAATTCAACGGATCGGCCCAACAGCCCCCCGCGCTCGTTGACTTCATCCACAGCGATCTTAGCCCCATTCGGATAGGTAATGCGATCGCCCGAGACGAGGAACCCAATTTTAACAGGGGCACTATCGCCGTCCGCAGTAGAAGACAGAGAAGTCTTATCCTCACAAGCAACGAACGCGATGGCCGCAACGCAGGCGACGTAGAACAATTTCATGGCAGATCTTCTTCTAAGAGGTGTGGATGGATTCTGATTTTATCAGATTGACGATGGTTAAATTTACTGAAATTGAGCATTGCCGAAATAGCTGCCCGCCACCGCTGCCCCGACGGCACGGTCAAGCGCCGCCTGTCCCACGGGCGTAACCGAATCCGCACGGTGTTGGGCGTCACCTCCAAGAAGAGGAGCAAGACCATGAGTACTAGCCAGCAACGACCCTTTCCCCAGTACCGACCCGAAATACGCATTGAGGCGAGCCAAGCGGCCCCCTTCCGCATTGATTTCAAGGAGATGGCTTGGTGGTTCATCGTGCCGGAAGTAGGCGACCACGTCCGCTGGGCCTCGTACGATCCCCCGAAAGAAGGCGACGAGCCCTGGAGGCTGTCTGAAACAGTCTCGCTAGCGGCCCAACGACCCGCGGTCATCCACGGCCGTTCTTGCGTCGAAGTAGAGGTGGAGAACCAGTATTTCGATCAAGACGGTAAGATCCACGAACGCGAAGAGGATCGCCATGTCAAAGTATGGGGCCATCTGGCCGAGAACGCGGTAGAGTGGATCGCCGTAGAATCGCTGCGTCCCGACGGCACGCGGGAACTGACGACTTTTCTCGACGAAGGATTCCACGACGATTGGGATTCTTCTCCGCGCCTGATCGAGGATCGCGGCTGCCTGCGCCCTCAGACCAACGGCTCATTCGCAAGACAGGCCGACGCACCCGAAGTAATGGGCGCAGGAGTGTTCGACGTGCAGATCGGTCAGCAGCGTTTTACCTGCATGCGCGTCTTTGAAATCGAGAAAGAAGCCACCGTACGCGATGTCATGGTCGAAGCCTATATTACTCAGGCTGGACGCACAGTGCTGTTCCGCCGCTACAACAGCAGCCGCTGGGCCAAAAAAGACGCCCCACCGCACAATTGGGGCGAAGAGATGACTTGGGAAGAGGACCTACCCCATACCGACCGCATAGTCATCGACGGAGTAACCTACGTCCACTATTACGACAACCTGACAGACGCAGCCTGCGGCATCGTCAATTGATTGTCGAATCGGGATTTTTTAGGAATTATATATACCTGAGTGACCAAACTTTCGGTCACTTGGGCACGGTTCCTTCTTTCAAGTTGACATTATATGATCCGGTCTTTCTTCTTTGAGAAACCATCCCATTGACTTCACTAAAGTTGGTTTACTTGAGATCGGCCAGTCCTTTGATAAGTGAGGAAGTGAGGGGACTCAACATGATGCGTTTGTGGAGAATATTAATAATCATTGCCATTTTCGCTGGGGAAAATCCTCTCTGGGGTCACGTAGAAGACGGGGAAGTCACTGGCAAGCCTCTAAGAGCCATCCGGCTCCATTCTACTCCACCTAAAATCGACGGCCACTTAGACGATTTAATCTGGCAGCAAGCCCCTGTCTTTACAGGATTTACTCAGCGGCGACCCGATACGGGACAGGCTGCCACCGAGGCGACCACAGTACAATTTGCCTATGACGACAAAGCGCTTTACATCGGTGTTATGGCCTTTGATCGGCAGCCAGAGCACATCGTGGCTCGTCTTGCCCGCCGAGATCAGTGGCCAGAAGCAGATTTCGTCCAGATTGCCATTGATGCCCACCATGATCATCAGACCAACTTTGTGTTCCAGGTACACGCCGGTGGCTCCCTGACAGATGGCTATAATTACGATGATGGAGGTGGTTGGGACGGTGCCTGGGATGGGGTCTGGCAAGCTCGTCAAAGCAGGCATGAGAACGGGTGGTGTGTAGAGTACAAGATTCCCTACCAAACGCTCCGCTTCAGCCCTCGGGAGAAATACACCTGGGGCGTCAATGTAATTCGCTATATAAGTCGAAAAAAAGAGGATGTGTATTGGCGTATGGTTCCGCTTGAGCAAAGCGGTTGGCCATCGCACTTTGGCCATCTTGAAGGTATTGAGCAGATTATTCCCCCTAAACCCTTGGAGATTATGCCTTATATCGTCGGCCGATCCACCTTTATCTCCGACAATGGATCCGCTAGCCGCGATCTCTTCAGCAATCTAGGGGTTAATATGCGCTACGGACTGACTTCGGGCCTCTCTCTTAACGCCACAGTCAATCCGGACTTCGGGCAGGTGGAGGCCGATCCGGCCGTACTAAACCTTTCAGTCTTTGAGACCTTCTTCGAGGAGCGACGCCCCTTTTTCGTAGATGGTGCTGAGAATTTCCGAACGCCTATTCAGCTTTTCTATTCCCGTCGCATTGGCAAGCAGCCCGGCTTCAATAACATCCCCAGCGACTTCCGAATGGTGGATCGGCCAGATTTTACCACCATTTTAGGAGCAGTTAAAATAGTGGGCAAGACAGCCGGCAAGACGAGCTTTGGGTTAATGGAAGCACTTACAGCTAGGGAGTATGTATCTCTGGAGAGTGTGGGGGAAGAAGCAAAACGTCGTGATTTTCTTCTTGAGCCGCGCTCGCATATCTTAGTTGGCCGAGTACAACAAGATCTTTTTCAAGGCAACTCTCACATTGGCCTGACAGGTACGAGTCTCAACCGACACAAGGCTGCAGACGCTTACTCTGGGAGTGTAGATTGGTGGCTGCGTTCGGGGCAGAACGAATACGATTTCTCGGGACAGATCGCCAGTAGCCAAGCCGGATCGGCAGCGGATCGGAAGAGGGGGTGGGGCAGCGAGATGGCTGTGGGCAAGCGGAGTGGCTGGCTACAAGGAGGATTCCATTGGGAAGCCTATTCAAAAGATTTCGAAATCAATGATCTGGGTTTTCTATGGCGGAACAACTACTACGAAACTCGGTTTCAACTCCAGCTTCGCAAGGATCGTCCTTGGAATATTTTCCGTTGGAACAGACTGAACATCAATCAGTGGAGGCGTCGGAACTTTGATGACGTGGTACTGGCAAACGGCATCGGTTTGAGCACTCGGCATCAGTTCAGAAGCGTTTTTAAAACCCCTTTTGTTGTTTGGATTTGACGTTGGCGTACTCACC
>JAPPEG010000349.1 GCA_028875345.1 Gemmatimonadota bacterium | reverse complement strand
TTTTCATTGCAGATCCTTACGCCATCAAGCTCCCCACATCAATTTGGCAATGCCCTCCAGATCACCGACGCTGGTGTAGCTGCCGCGTCGGATGCGTTTCGAGGTGATTTCGGCGAAGAAGCGTTCGACGAGGTTCAGCCAGGACGCACTGGTCGGCGTGAAATGCAGATGGAAACGTGGATGCTTCGCTAGCCATGCCTGCACCTCGGCCGTTTTGTGGGTGGCGTAGTTGTCGAGCACGATATGGATGTCGCGAGGCTTGAGGACTGCGCGGTCGATGCGGCGCAGGAACTTCAGGAACTCCTTGGCCCTGTGGCGCGGCAGGCACTCGCCAATGACCACACCGGATTTGACGTCGAGCGCGGCGAACAGCGTGGTCGTGCCGTGGCGCTTGTAATCATGGGTCATCGTCGCGGCCCGGCCTTTCTTGAGCGGCAATCCCGGCTGGGTCCGGTCCAGCGCCTGTATCTGCGACTTCTCATCCACGCACAGCACCACCGCCCGCTCCGGCGGATCGAGGTAAAGCCCGACGATGTCGGTGACTTTTTCTTCGAACATCGGGTCGTTGGACACCTTGAAGCCCTTCGTCAGGTGCGGTTTCAGACCGGCCTCGGCCCAGATGCGCCCGACGCTCGACGGCGAAATCCCCACCGCCGCAGCCATGGTCGAACGGCTCCAGTGGGTCGCATTCGGCGGGCTCTCCCGCACCGTCTTGGCGATCACTTTCAGGCGTATCTCCCGTGGCAGGGGCGGCACCCGCGAGGGCCGGGTCTTGTCGCGCTTGAGCCCCTCCACACCCTCATCGAGATAGCGCGCCTGCCAGCGCCAAACCGTGGGCTTCGACGTCTTCGAACGCCGCATGATCTCGAAGGTGCCGTGCCCGTCCGCCGTCGCCAGCACAATCTCGGCACGCCAGACCAGCTTGCGCGGGGTGTTACGGTTGGCAACAAGGGCTTGCAATTCGGCTCGGTCGTCGGGGCACAGATAAAGGCAAATGTCATCGCGTCTCATGACACAACAGTGACACACAAAGCCGCAGATCGGAATCCTACGTCAGGTGGGGAACACTAGCTGGCTGTCATGAGCAGTTGGTCCCCTACGAAGTACAAGACCAGGAACTGGCCTTCGTACAACACGGCGCTGAAGCAGCGCGGTTCTCTTTCAATCTGGTTTGATCCCGAGATGCCCTGGCACGCGGCTCCGACGGGTAGGCGCGGTCGTCAGCCCGAGTTCAGCGCCGCAGCAATCCAAGTTTGCCTGACGATGAAGGTGCTTTTCGGTATGCCCCTTCGGCAGACGGCGGGGTTCGTCGAAAGCCTGTTGCGACTGGCTGGGCTCGACTGGAAAGTCCCGGACTTCAGCACTTTGTGCCGCCGCCAGAAGACGTTGAATGTCTCCATCCCTTACCGTGGCGGAACGGGGCCGTTGCACCTGTTGATCGACGCGACAGGGATCAAAGCCCCCTCTCGGCAGCATCCTGCGGATGCGCCTGCCGGGCAGTGGAGGGCGAAGGGGAGTGGAATGCGCGCAAGCATGGCGGGAGCAAGAAACGCCTGTGGCGCAAGCTTCACCTCGGTATGGACGAGGAAACACTGGAGGTCCGCGCGGGCGGCGTCACGACAAGCAATGTCGGCGATGCACCCATGCTGCCTGACCTGCTGGAACAAATCCCACCCGACCAGGAGATCGCCACCGTCACCGCTGATGGGGCTTATGACACGCGAAGATGTCACAATGTGATTGCCGCTCGGGGAGCCGCGGCCATCATACCTCCGCGCAAAAATGCCCAACCTTGGAAACCAACCACGGCGGGCGCTATCGCGCGAAACGAAGCCATAAGAGCCTGCAAATATCTCGGGCGTGCTTTGTGGCGAAAGTTGACCGGATATCACCGCCGGAGCCGCGCAGAGACAAAGATAAACTGCGTCAAACTGCTTGGCCAAGGCCTCATGGCTCGAGACTTCGACCGGCAGCTGGCTGAGCTCCAGATCCGGATAGCAGTGCTCAACCGCTACACAGCTCTTGGCATACCCGTCACTGAGCCCGTAGGATAAGTCCGTCCGGGGAAAGGGGAAGTCCGTTCACACCACGATTTGTGCAACAGAGCCGCGCATGACCCGAAAACATCTGGAAACCTATCGCGCCATGCAAGCGCGGCGCGGCGGTACGGCAATCGGTTGCGGCGCAAGATATGCACCCCACCTCCGCCGCCAAAGTGAGCTTGCGGGGCTCATTTGCCCTCGGGTGGCCAAGCGCTTCCCGGAGAGCGAAACTGAATGCCGGGATAGTCCCATTCG
>JAPPEG010000172.1 GCA_028875345.1 Gemmatimonadota bacterium | reverse complement strand
CCTCGTCCTCGCCAATGCGGGACCAACCCAAGCCCCACGCCCCGCCGTCCGTGCGGATCCGGACGACCGGGTCCGAGATCTGCGATCCGTGCGCGGGAATGCGGGCGTTGAAGCCGATGTAGCGCGGTCGGGTGCCGCGCAGTACGCATTTTTCAATACAAGTAATTTTCCCTTTGGGGACTTCGTGCATAGCCAAGCTCCTTAGTCAGAATTAGGGCGGCGGCAAGATGCCCTCGCCGTTCCACAAGCGGGTATCCGGCCAGTAGGCCGACCACCCAAACCACATCGAATTATAGGCTGGGATCTGCTCTAACTGCGCTCCCTTGAGCGGGCCAGCAAGGGCCTCGCCGAGCATGTTCCACTCGCTGCTGGTCTCTACGTCGGCAAAGGCCAAAGGCAGGTCGTCGGTACGGCTGAGGATGCGAAAGGTCAAAAGCTGGCCATCGACAACGCGGCTGTAGGGAATGGCGGTGGCAGTCGCTAAATGATAGAGCACGAGCACGGCGCGGTCGCCAACGCGATCATTGATGACTGCTTTGTTGGGCATCCCAGTAAAGGGATAGGCTTTGGTCTTGCCAGCGACTCGCAACCCCAAGACCATTTCTTTGGCCGACAATCGATCGCTAGGCCGAGCGGTAGTCAGCGGAAAAATAATCGTCCGCTGGTCGCTGCGATAATTGCCATAAGGGTAATGGCCGTACGAATCGAGCGGATACAGGGCGCGGATATAGTCCGGGTAGCGGTCGAGACCGGTCGCCGCTTGAACGACCGTGGTGTGCGGATGCAGCGCGCGCCACAGGCCCCACGTCGTCTCGACTACGGGCAAGAGCTGGAGACGCCGCCCTCTGTATTCGCCGCTAATACCAACGTAGATCATCTGTGGGTACAGGGTTTTCTCGTCGCGGCGGTCGTACAGCACCAAGTTGCTGTTGAGCACCACGCCAGAGACGCCGAATTCGATTTGTGCTGAGTCTGGGGCCGTCGCGTCAAAAACTAGTCCCGTGCTGGTCAGCGGGCAGAACGTGACGCTAATGTACTGGCCGCCGAGCTGATCGTTGATGACTTCGTGCTTCCAACCGAGGCGATGCGGATAGGCCCGCGCTGCACCATTTGCGACCACGCCGAGGACTCGATCTGTATCCGCGAGATAGTGCGCATCCTCTGGCGCAACGCTCTGGGGATTGGTCATGGCCGGGATGCCGTCGCGGGGCACTCCACCCGAGCGCAGGTGGTGGGTCAACTCGCCGAGGCGGTTGTAGATATCGGCGCGGAGAGGAACGGCGATGAAGAGAGCAAGCAGAATGCGGATCATGGCGTCGGACACTAGGAAAGCGATGCGGGAGATTCAATTATACAAGCGAGCCGTTAGCTGTCAAACTTGCGGATGGCTGCGGACCGCAAGAAGTTACGCTACCTGCAAATTCACTGAGGAGATTGCCATTGTGCCCCAAGCCTTCAATCCCCCCGACGTCGTCCAACCCTTCGGCATTTTCTCCAGTGCCGCTTGGCAAGCCGAGGGCCGCGTCCTCCACCTTTCGGGCCAAGTGGCCCAAGTCGCCGACGGCAGTGCGGTAGGTATCGGCGATATCGAGGCGCAGACGCGCCAAGTGCTAGACAACCTCGCCCAAGTGCTCGCCAGCGTGGGAAGCCGCCTAGATGATATTGTCAAAGTGACGGTCTTCGTCACGGACATAGCCCATCTCGACCAGATCCACCGCGTGCGAGCCGAGTACTTCACGCCGCCCTATCCGGCCAGTACCCTCGTCGAGGTCAGCCGACTGGTACAGCCAGAGTACCTCATTGAAATAGATGCGGTCGCCTCCATTCCCTACGAGCGAGTGCAGTGAACGCCCGCCAGACGGTCGAGGCCTACTTCGCCGCGTTGACAACCGGCGATGCCGACCGACTCATCGAGCTCATCTCTCCAGCCGATCACTTTGTCAAAATCGGCACGGAACCGGGGGAATATGTCGAGGGCGGTGGACTCGCTGCCCAGTACTACCATCACCACGTCGCCAGTACCCAAGATTTCACCATCGACACAGAGCACCTCGACGTACAGGAGCGCGATTCGGTGGCTTGGTTCTACACCCGGCAGCAGTGGCGGCTCAAATGGAAGGGTCAGTACGAGGAACTGGCCCTGCGTTTGACGGGCGTATTGGAGCGGGAAGCGGGCGCATGGAAGTTCGCGCAGATCCACGCTTCCATCGGAGTGGCCTAGCGCGAAGAATTATTTGTTGTTAGTCCCCTTTTGCGCGTCCTATATTGAATTATTGGCTCGGCTCAATAGGATACACCCC
>JAPPEG010000038.1 GCA_028875345.1 Gemmatimonadota bacterium | reverse complement strand
AGACCAACCTAAAATCGCCCGACAATATCAACCCATGCTACTGTCGTGTACTTAGGCATTTTCTTATGGGGCAGAAAGCACAGGAGAACGGACAACCCGAGGCTGCGGTGGAATACTACATACACGCTCTTGAGATAGATCCGTACTATGTGGAGGCACTCCATAGGCTAGCCGAGCTGAGAACTGAGCAGCAGCGCTACGATGAAGCGCTGGAACTTTTTCAGCGGCTCATCGACATCGATTCGAGCGACGCAGTGGCTCAAGGCAACATAGGCGTCGTCCTCTTCTACTTGGGCAAAAGCGACGAGGCGCTCCAACACTTAGACCAAGCGCTTTCCCTCGACCCGAACCTAGAAAACGTGCGTGCCAACCGCGAAGCCGTGCTGAAGGCGATGGAGGCTACTCAAGACTGAATAGGCTCGTTCCTGTCCGAAGCCACAAACGGCTGCTTTCTTGGTCGCCTTTCCGCCTTTCCTTATTTTGTCGCTTGTGAATTATGCCCAACATCCATCCCTCATCTAAAGGAAGCCTCAAATGCTCAAATTAGGCTGCATGTCCCTCAGTTATAAAGACGAATTTGCCGCGAACAAGCTCGACTTGGAGCAGTTTATTGAACGTGCCTACCAACTCGGCCTCGACGGCATCGACATTCACACGCGCGCCTTTGCCTCGCTCGACCCGGCCTATCTGCGCAGCATTCGCATGCAGGCCTTCCGGCGGGGAATCGCGCTTTCCTATATCGGCGTCAGCTCCAATTTCGGTAAGCCGCAGGACGAGCTCGCCACGGAGGTCGCCACCGCCAAGGAGTGGATCGACGTGGCCGCGTTCATGGGGATTCCGCTGGTGCGGATTTTTGCCGCGTGGATTCCCGAAGGAGAGCGCGAAGAGGACGTGTGGGCGCGGATGATGCCGTGCCTAGAGGAAGTGGCCGCCCACGGCGAGGAAAAGGGCGTGGTGGTCGGCTTGCACAACCACAACCACGGCTGCGTCACGCGCACGGGCAAAGATGTGCGCCGCATCATTGAGGGCGTCGATAATCCGTACTTCTCGCACATCCTCGATACGGGTCAATACGTCGGCTCGCCCGGGGCCTCGGGCCAGCGCGGGCACGAGGATCCGGCCCTCAACTTTTACGGCAGCATTGAGGAGACCGCACCGTTGGCCGTCCACGTCCGCTGCAAGATCTATCGCATCCAAAGCGGCGTTGAGGAGTGGCTCAACTATCCGCGCATCTTCGAGATTCTGAAAGGCGTCAACTACAATGGCTGGCTGTCGGTGGTGTACGAAGGGCAGGACGTGGAAGAAGAGGCGACGGCCGTGCCCAAGGCCGTGCACTACTTGCGCGGCTTGATGGCCGAATACGACGCGGCGTAAAAAGCGAGGCCCGCGCAAAATGGTCGCTGCGTTTGGCACACCCCGCACCTTTGTAAAATTCTGCCTGACTGGCCTCAGCGGGGTGGTGGTCAATCTCGGGTCGTTTCATATCCTGCTCGAACTCGGCGTCCACAAGTATCTGGCCTCGCCCATTGCGATTGAGATCTCGGTTTTTTCGAACTTTTTCCTCAACAACTATTGGACTTTTGCCGACCGCGATCTGAGCAGCCGCAAACGGATCCGGGGTTTGCGGTTTCACATCGTGTCGCTGCTGGCCCTTGGGGTGAGTTATTCGACGTTTGTCGTGCTGTCGGTGCTGTTGCCGCAAGTTGATCCGGTGTGGCTACAAGGATGTGGGATCGCGCCGGGCACGTTGGTCAACTACTTCCTGAACTCGTACTGGACGTTTCGGGAGGAGGGGCGTTGATCGGCTTTGCTTTCTAAAGCGCCAAGAGCGATTCGGCAATAGACACAACAATAATGGACTAAATAAACATGAAAGCGGTGATTCTCGCAGGCGGTCTGGGTACGCGCCTAGCTGAAGAAACGACGACCAAGCCAAAGCCGATGGTCGAAATTGGCGGGCAACCTATGCTGTGGCACATCATGAAGACCTATCAACATCACGGGGTGACCGATTTTATCGTCTGCCTAGGTTACAAAGGTGAGATTGTCAAACAATACTTCATCAATTACCGCAATTATGTTTCCGATGTCTTTGTCGATCTCGCCAGCGGCAAAACCGAATACGGTAAAGAACAGGTCGAGCCTTGGCGCGTGACGCTTGCCGATACTGGGATAGAAACCCAGACGGGGGGGCGGATCAGGCGCGTACGCGACTACATCGGAGACGAGACCTTCTGCATGACCTATGGCGATGCAGTCACGAACCTAGACATCAGGCGGGTTATTGACTTCCATTTATCGCACG
>JAPPEG010000173.1 GCA_028875345.1 Gemmatimonadota bacterium | reverse complement strand
GGATGGCTTGCTCCGGCGCGGAGGGCGGTTGTACAGCGGCGGGGGATTGGTCCTGTGGCGTACAGGCAGACAGAGCCCAACTAAGCGCTAGATATGGTATTAAAACAATGGTGCGATACATGACGGTTCCTTTGCAGACTCAAGTGGGTGGCAGTCGAGCGGGTCCGAGCCGTGGTTGAGCAAACTATAACCAATCGAAGGCGGCAGCAAACAGGCGTTTTAGTCACGCCTAAAGGCACGGTGAAGTGCTGGCTGGTGCGCGTTTGGCTTTGGCTTTTGGATCCGACCATTTGGTCGGAGAGAGAAGCGTTTCCTTCGAGTGCCCAAGCGCACGCCTTTTATTTTGCTTGATTTTTAATTTTCAAATTTCGTACCTTGAAGTTAGAGTAGTAAAGATTGGGAAATCTCAGTAAAATCGGCTTTTGTCCCACTCGATCGCGGAAAGGAGGAGAATGCATTAGGCGCAGAGAAGTATTCTAGTTAGAACGCAAATTCATCGTTTTACGAGAAAGGAACTGACATGATTCGTCGCATCACAACGGCTGCTGTGGCTCTTACGTTGGGCCTAGCGGTCAATATTTCGGCGCACTCGCCCGAGGGTGCCATTTTTCCGGCCTTCCAGTGGCCAGCCGGCCTCGAACCCGTACTGGACGGCGTCGGCAGTGAATACGATATCGTCCCCGATGCGTATTGGCAGACCACCGAGCAGTTTCCCGACACTCAAGGTGGACGGGAGATAGACGCGTCAAATTTCGACGCCAAAGCCACGGTGACCTACAGCTTGGGGACCAACCGGCTCTATTTTTACAGCCAAGTATTCGACGATATCAACCGACCGGGCGATACCTGGCAAATTCTCCTCGACGCCGATCACAGTGGAGGTGAGTGCTATCCGGGTGATGAGCGCTTGGACGGCTCTCAGTGCTATCAGACCGAAACCTACAACAACATCGGCGACACGCTGTTGGGATCGGAAATTGTCCACTTCTTCTGGGGCGCAGCGACTTGGCTGCCCGAGGAGGGCTGGTACAATGCGGTGGCCACCTTTGAGGGCGACCACTACGGTCCGGGGACGACCTGGCTAGAGATTCGTTTGGCTCCTACCGACGACATCAATCCCGCCGGTCCTGGAGACTCGATTCTGCACGAGATGCAAGAGAACAATATAATCGGTATCCACTACAACTGGATGGATTACGATGTCGGCTGCCGCCAAGCACGCGAAGGCGAAGAGTGCGGCGGTTGGGACGCTTTCTACAACCTGAGCCAGAGCGACATTGGCTTTAGGAACGCCGATGGCTGCAGCGACTTCTTCTTGTCGCCCATTGATGAGAGCGTTGACTTCGGCGCTATCCCCTCTGCAGTTGAAGCCACGACTTGGGGTCGGCTCAAGGCCGGTTTCGTCAATTAAGCTATCCTCCATATCCGGTGTTGTTTTCGCTGCCTGGTGTACCGAGACGGTGCGCCAGGCAGTACATTTTAACCCAATAAGTATGAAAGCTGCGATGCTCCGCCTAGCACTGCTGTCTTTGCTGATCCCGAACTTGTCTTGGGGGCTCACCATTTATCGAGTTGGTGGCTACGAGCTCCCCCAGCCCGAATTGGCGGACAATCCGGACGTGGAGTTTGTCCAGTTGAGTTGGGAGGACTTCGCCGCTGGAGCCGAGGGCGTGATGGTCGGCTTGGAGGTCGGCAATGAGGGACAGCTCATCCCTGTATTCATTCCTTCGGACGAGAATATGGCGGTATCTTCCTTTGCCCGGGGCGGCGGTCCCGGCAGTTGGAAATACAATTTTCTCACTAAGGGCGAAGAAATCGATTTGATTGCCGACGGCGACTCAACCACTTTTCTCGACCCGGCAGTCCTAGTTGCGCGTTCGGAGTCGCCTCTGGTTTACCTCGATTTGGGCGGTCGCTTCCTAGTGAATCGAGTCATCGTCTATCCCCGTCCGAACCATCCCGACCGCCTCATCGAGGGCTATACCCTGTACTGGCTACCCAAGGGGACGATAAGGCCACGGGGCAAAAATGTAATCGCGCGGGGTACCGACAATCGAAATCCGCGGCTTGAAATCAACTTTGTCCCCCGTCTTCTCGATCAGATACAACTCAACATCCACAAAAAAGAGGGTTGGGAGATCGCCGAGTTGGAAGTCTATGGCGAGGGCTATGTATCCAGCGCCCAGTATATTTCCGGGGCCTTCGACCTCGGCCAGCCGTCCAGCTTGGGTGAGATCCGCTGGTCGGGCTTCCAAGATACCGGTGCCAGATTGATCCTCCGCACGCGCAGCGGCCACACGGTAGATCCCAACCGCTACTGGCGT
>JAPPEG010000332.1 GCA_028875345.1 Gemmatimonadota bacterium | reverse complement strand
TCGGTGGCTTGGCAGTCGAGTCCCGCGCCGCCTAAGTGGCCGCTGTCGAGCGCGGTGATCAAGGCGGCTTCGTCAACTAAACCACCGCGGGCGGTGTTGATCAGGTAGGCTCCCGCTTTCATAAGGCCGAGGAACTCGGCGTTGACGAGATGGTGGTTTTCCTCGGTCAGCGGCAGGTGTAAGGTAACGGCGTCGGCTTGGGACAGGAGGGTGGCGCGGTCGGCAGGCTCGGCACCGAGGGCGCTGATTTGCGCGTCGTCGATCCAGGGGTCGTGGACGAGGACCCGCATCTTGAAACCGAGGGCGCGGCGCACGACTTCGGCACCGATGCGGCCACAGCCGACCAGCCCCAAGGTCATGGCGCAGAGGTCTTCGCCGACGGGAACGTCGTAGACATCTTCCGTTTTAACCCGCTGGTCACCTAACCTGAGTGAGCGTACCATCCCGAGAAGCAGGGCAAAGGTCAGGTCGGCTACTGCGTCGGCCATGGCACCGGGGGTATTGGTGACGACGATGCCGCGCTGGGTGCAGTAATCGAGGTCAACCTTGTCGAAGCCCACGCCGTTGCGGGCGATGATCTTGAGGTTGGCTGCTTGGTCCATGGTGGCGGCGTTGAGGTTTTCGCCACCGGCTAGCAGGGCGTCGAAGCCGTCCAGCTTAGCGCGCGTCTCCTCGTCGGGCCAGCCGGGTTGGGGGTGCCGGACCTCGATGGCGAAGCCGGCGCGCTCAATAAGCTCGCAGGCTTGGCTTTGGCCTTGAAACTGGATCTCGACGCTGGACAGGATATGGGGTTGGGACATCTGTTCCTCTTTTTCTGTTAGGTAGTAAAGCGGGTGTGTTCGTAGGAGGCGAAGGGAGTGGCCATCCCCAGTTCGTCGGCTAGTTCCTGAAGGTGCTGCTGGTGTTGGGGGCTGATGGGCACGCCGTCGCGGGCGTATTCGCGCTCCCGTAGCCACTCCAGATTGCCGGGCAACTCGGCGCGGTCGAGGCCGGGGAAGGGCTGCATGTTGCGCGCGGCGGCGACGAACGCGTCCATCTGCGCTTGGAATTCCTCTAAAGGCATAAAAGCGCGCACGTCAAAGGCCGCCAAGAAGGATCCTTGGTTGGATTCCCACGGCGATGCTGGCGGAATAAATTGCGGCAGGTAAATCCCGGCCAGCACGCCGCCCAGCGCCCGATTTACTGCGCCGATGCCCAGTTCCTTGAAGAAGGCGAAGGGAATCTGCGCGAAGAGTTCCTCGCCCCAGGGCAGCATGTGCGCACCCATGTCGAGTACGAGGGGTGGTTGCTCTCCATTGGGAAAGGCGATGCTGATCGGCGACGTGGCATTGACGCCTTTGATTATCGATTCCGACGGCAGATCGTAGCGGTGCGAAGAGATGGCGATCCCTACGCAGCCAGCCGCTGCCGCTATCCGCGAGTACTTGCCGGCGCTGCCAAAGTGGAAGTGGTTGCGGGTGGTCGCCGCAGCCGTGCCGTACTCCGCGGCCGTCTCAGCTACCCAAGTCATGGCTTGATGGCAGGGAAAGTGACCCATGCCGCCGTCGCCGTCATAGACTCGGGCAGTGGTGGTTGCACTGGTCACCTTTATATTAGGGCGGGGATTGACGCGTCCTTCGAGCATCATGTGTACGTACCCGGGGAGTTGCCAGGTACCGTGACTATTGACGCCGCGCAGGTCGGTGGCCGTCAAAAGGTCGGCGAGGAACTGGGCGTCCGCTGAGTTGGTGCCGGCTTTTTGGAAGAAGTCGGCGGTGAGTTGGCGCAGGACAGGGGCTGGGACGCGGATGCCTTCGGCAGGTGGAGTGTTTCCCATGGCGGCTCTCTGGTTGGAGTAAAAAAGCGCATTATATACGGTGTTGAGCCTAGGCGTGTCAAGAAGCCACACAGAGGCTTGCAATAGGATAATGGAGGGACGGGAAATGTCCTACGATCTGTTGTTAAAAGGGGCGCGGGTGATGGACCCAGCGCAGGGTGTGGATGGGATCCGCGACGTGGGGATCGTCGGGGAGCAAATCGCCGAAGTAGCCGAGGAAATAACGGCTCCAGCGGCGGAGACGATTGACCTGTCCGGCAAGATTCTGACGCCGGGGTGGATCGATATCCACGCGCACCTCTACGCGGGATGCACGACTTGGGGCATTCGCGGCGATGCGCTGTGCTTGGCCACGGGCGTGACGACAATCGTCGATGCTGGAAGTGCGGGTTGGGCCAACTTCCAGGGATTTGTCGATTACGTCGTCGAGCCAGCGCGGACCCAGGTTTTGGCGTACGTGCACATTTCGGCGATTGGTTTGACCTGTGGGCCGGTGGGGGAGATGGTCGATT
>JAPPEG010000003.1 GCA_028875345.1 Gemmatimonadota bacterium | reverse complement strand
CGTCGGCTGTAGTGCCGACCCGCTCGCCACCTACTTCGGCGACCACATTGGCCCCAGGCAATGCTTGCCCTGAATCGTCTTGTACTACGCCGGCAATCTTGCCGTTGCCAGCAAATGCCGGCAGGGCGAGCAGGGCGCAAAACAACGCCGCGCCTAGTGCCGCCGACCACTTTCTCCTCTCAATGTGCATGAGTGCCCTCCTGTGACGTGCTAGAGGTGAGGTAAAATCTAGCGCACTTGCCGCAAGTTTTGCACAAGTGTGCCAGAGAAGTAATCAATAGAAGAATTTTAGGCCACTCCGTCAATAGGTAAGGAGTTGGACGCTCGGGCCGGTTCGTCCCCGCAACTCGGCCTACCTACCGCCTCTCCCTCCAAGCAACCAACGGATGCTCCCGCCGCTGCATGGGAAACGCCACCCGCCCCCCAGTAATCTCCGCCTCGTAAGCCCCCAAAATCATCTCCAAGGCCGCCACGGCGTCGCGCGCACTCGACAGCGGCTCGCGGTCAGTTTCGGCCGCGTTGATCAAATCGGCTACTGCCAAGTCGTTGCCCGTGCTCAGCGCCTCATCCGACACCTCGTCTAAGGGAACCCACTGCTGGCTCGCATCGGTTGGATCAAACACCGGATGCGGATAGAGCATGGCCGGGCCACTGCCGCCGCCGCGCAGCGCGATTACCCCTTCGCTGCCCTCGATTTCCATGCCCATCCGTGGCCCCCCTCCCTCGACGTATTTCCGCGAATCAAAAAAGCCGGCCACCCCGCTCTTAAAGGCGAAGTAGCTGTTGATGCAATCGCCAGCTATGGGTCCCACCGGCTCGGTCGCCTCCCGCATATCTTCGACGGTTAGCGCGCGGCCTTCGTGCTCAATGTGCGCCGTCATCCACGCCACATCGCCGACAAACAGGCGCATCATGTTGAACAAGTGCGTCCCCAACACGATCATATCCTCGCCGCCGCCGCGCCGATCCTGTTTGCCGTGGGCGCGAATGGCCTGCACCGCGCCGATCCGCCCCTGCGCCAACACCTCCTTTACGTGCCGGATGCGCGGCATATACGCCCCCTGATGCGCCACCGCGACCTTGCGCCCGGTCGCCTCGGCTTTAGCCACAATTTGGTCGCCCTCAGCCAAGTTCCACGTCATGGGCTTTTCGCAGTACACGTGCGCCCCTACCTCCAAACAGGCCAGCACCATCTCCAAGTGGCAATCGGTCCAGCGCGGCCCAACCGTCACCACCTCCGGCTGCTCGGCCTCTAGCATCTCGCGCCAGTCGGCGTACGCGCGGGGAGCAGCCAATTCCTCCTGCTTGACCTGCCGTTCCTCAGCGTCCTCATCGGCGACCGCCACCACCTCAATGCGCGGATGGTTCTTCAAACCCAAGTGCAACCCGTGCCCCCAATTACCCCGCCCGGTCCGGCCTATGGCCACTGCTCGATACATCTTGTCGCTCATGTCTATTCCTCCTTGTGTAGGCGTCGCGTGTGGACGCCTGTTGTGAAAGTCCAGCCCCTAGCGCACCCCCACGTACACCACATTCCCTATTTCCCCGAGGAAAAAGTCAATCACCATCCACATGGCCGCTCCCAAGAGCTGCCCGGCGATCAGCCCGGCGAAGAGCGGCTTGTACGCAAGGTAGCCGTGCGTGCCCGTGAATTTGAAGATCACCGCCTTGCACAACCAGCCCAAAAACACCGAAAACCACGCCACGCCCATGACCCAACTGTCGCTCACCGGCAGGCCGATGTAGTGCAGCGGCCACCACGGGAAGTGGTGCTGCATGTAAATCAGCCCGCCCATCAAGGCCGCGCCCACGCCCGTAAACAGCAGCCGCGGACGGATGTGATCCCAGCCGACTGGATTGTGAATCTTGTCTTCCAAAAAGCGATAGGCCAACGTCGGCACCCCAAATTGGCGCAGATTGATCCCGCCGTGCGTGTAGTTCAAATAGAGGGTAATCCAGAAGGCCCCCATCATGCCGACGACGACCGCGATGACCAACCCCCAAAACAGGCGGCGGTGATTGGCTCCGTGCCCGTGCGCTAGCTTGAGCGCGTTGGCCGTGGAAGCCATGACCGTAGTGCGCATTTCAGCGGCCCAAGAATAGCTCAGGCTGATCGACGCCAGCCCCTTCCAGCCGATGACATCCGTGCCCAAGGTATAGACCGCAAAGGGCTGCGGCAGCATAGTCGAAGAGGTAAAACCCACCCCGCCTTGGGCAATGACCCGCGCAATGGCCAAGAAAATGGCAAACGCCCCGCAGAAAAACACCACGGCCGCCACCACCGGCACCCCGCTCAACAGCAGCCAGCCCAAAAAGTAGGCCGCGCAGACAATCCACAGCCACACAGCCGCCCGGTACGAGAGAATCTCGTCGCCATCGTCAGCCTGCACGCCGCGCTTAAACGCCGCGCCGAACACTTGGCGCAAGTGGCCCCGCGCCGTCCACAAAATCGCCCCCACCAGCACCAGCATCGCCCCCATCCCCTGGTGCGACAGAGCTATCGAAGACCCCGTCAGCGCTTCGTTGTGCCCTTTGATCTGAAAGCCGATGACGTTGAAAGCCCCGGTCTGGAAGCGACTCAACAGATGGAAAAACCACACCGAGAAGGCCACGTTGAGGTTGAGGAAATACGCCACGCCAATGATGGCAAAATTGACGAAGATGTGCAGCCGCACGCTGTCGCGGAACAGCATCAGCGGGTCGAACACCAGCCGCACCTCGGGCACGTAAAAGAAGTAGTGATTCAGCCCGTCCAACACTTGGATGGCAAAGGGCAACGAAAACCCGACCCACATTAGCGGATTGCGAAACAACTGCGGGAAAATGCCCTCGTCGTTGCCACGCAGCATCTCCAAGGGCACCTGCGCCAGCGGGAAGACCAGTCGCTCCTGTTCGACCCAAGGCCGCCGGAAGACGACCATCGTGGCGATCATAAGCAGATAGACCGCCAGCATCGCGCTGCCCCACGCCATAAGCGGCACCAGCCAAGCGCCCCACGGAATGCCCATCCCCGCGGGCAGTCCTTCGTAAAAGAAGCGCGCGGCCTCGGCTTCGTGCGGCGCGAGCCAAGAGGGGATCAGCGGTTGAATCAGTTCGGTCCAGCGGTTTTCTGGCGTGGCGTAGTAGAAGGGGCGGGTGAGGATGTGGCACAGGTTGGTCACCAATCCCCAAGTGGGAATCGCCGACGCCACGACCATCATCGCGTACACGACCACCAACTCTCTCGTGCGTAGCGCCCAAGACTTGATGGTGACTTTCAACAGGGGGTTGACCAGCCCGACGAGAACCAAAAAGACCATCATCGCGCCAGCCGCAATGTAATCCGAGGTCAGACCGGCGTTTTGCAGGACGAGTACCGAGTAGGGACAAGCTAAGTTCAAGAAGAGCGCCGCCCCCGCGCCCAATACGAGGGCGCGCCGCGTCACCTCCAAGCCAGTTCGCTCCGTTTGCATGGCCGCAAAATAGCCGCTAGCCCTAGCGGCGGCAACCGCAGCACGGCTCATTGCCGCGCTCTAACCCTGCCGTTAATTTCAATTGGGAATTAGGAATTAAAAATTAAGAATTAAAGGCGGGAGCGTTGATTATCCTTAATTCCTAATTCCCAATTCCTAATTCCTAATTCAACCTCTGGTGTAGGATAGGAGCACCTGTGCGCAAATCCCCGTACACGGCTGAGGACTTCAAGGCCAGCAAGCCCGAGGTCATGGGGCTAGTCGAAGTCCTGTTCAACCGCCGCCTCTCCACCCTGCTCACCCGCCTGTTGGTCCGCACCCCCCTCAGCCCCAACCAAGTAACGGTCCTTTCCTTTCTCGTCATCCTGCCCGGTGTGTACCTCCTCTCCACGGGCGAACGCATCGCCCTCATCGGGGCCGGCCTCCTCATCCAGCTATCCTTTACGCTCGATTGCTGCGACGGCGAACTCGCCCGTTTGCGCGGCCTCAGCTCGCCGTTTGGCGCTTGGCTCGACGGCCTGTTCGACCGCATCGCCGAACTGGCACTCTGCCTTGCGTTGGGACACGCATTAGAGCGCCAAAGCGGCGATCCGCACGCCTACCTCTACTCGTTTGTCGTCTTCGCTGCCCTAGCCATGACCCACATCGCCACCCTGATGAACGCCGCGGCCTTTGGCAAGGGGCAGCTAGCGGAATCCGCGAGCCGCGGCCTGCTTGGCCGCTTGGCCGGCTTCGTGCGCATTCCACCGCTGAAATTGCGCAACTATCTGCGTAGCGGCATCGACGTCTATTTGATGGTTTTTGCCTTGGGCGCGGTGTTTGACCAGCTCATGGGGGTCGTCTATTATTTCGCCATTGTGCAGAACCTCTATTGGCTGGCCATCATCTCGATGGTGATTAAACAAAAAAAGTAACTGGAGGGGTCTTATGGAGCCCAGCCCATCCTCTGAGATACTAGCCGTCCTAGGTTCCATTAAAGAGAGCTTCTTCCACGTGCTGCCCAAGTTGGTCGTCGCCCTAGGCGTCCTGTTCGTCGGGTGGCTCGTGGCATGGTCGCTCCGCGCGCTCGTGCGCCGAGTGGTCGCACGTTTTTCCAAGCGAATTTCCGCGGGAACGACCGCGGGCACTTGGCAACAGGCCCTGGCCGACAAGGGACTCGGGCGCATCGTCTCGAGCAGTATCTATTGGCTCGTCTTGTTGGTCGCGATCACGGTGGCAAGCGAAGTTGTCGGCCTCCCGGTTTTGACCACTTATCTGGCCGCTCTAGCCCACTACCTGCCCAGAGTCATCGCAGCGGTTGCGGTCTTATTCGTCGGTGTCGTCGGCGGTCGCCTCGTCAGCAATGCGGCAATGAGCACGGCCTTTCGCTTGCTGCCGCATCAGGGGCAGCAGTTGGCTCGCCTCGTCCGGGGGATCATCATCGGCGCGGCCATTCTCGTGGCGATCAAGCAACTCGGCGTAGATGTATCGCTGCTGACGAACATCTTCTTGATCGTGCTCGCCGCGCTCCTCGCCGGTGCGGCCTTTGCATTTGGGCTAGGTGCCCGCAGCATTATCGCCAACATTCTCGCCATGCACTACGTCAACAAGTCCTACGACGTGGGTCAACGGATTCGACTCGGCGACGACAACGGGCGCATCGTGCGGACGACCTCCACCACCGTTTTTGTCGAGCACGACGAGGGCGAGTTGGGTATCCCCGGCCAACAGTTCTTCGAGGAGCGCTGCCTCCGCGTAAGCAAGGGGGTCTCCAGTGAATCTTGAACGACAGCTCCTCGCGCAATTTGCAACCGATCATCCAGCGGAAGTCGCGTCCGCCCTAGCAGCCATGTCGCACCGCGAAGCGGCGCTGGTGCTCGGCAATCTAGCGCCAGCGGTTGCAGCGGGCCTCTTGCACTACCTGCCGTCGCTTTCTGCGGCCCTCTCCCTAGAGCAGCTATCTACTGAAGATACTGCCGCCATACTAATCGCCGTGCGTCCAGATATCGCCGCGTCCATCTTGCGCACGACCCCGAGCGAGCGCCAAGCCGCAGTCGTCGCTTGCTTTCCCTCGCGCCTCCAAACGGTGATTTCGAGCCTGCTCATCTACGCCGAGGATACGGCCGGGGCGCTCATGGACCCGGAAGTGCTCACCGCATTCGAGCTGGAGCCGGTGCGCCAAGTGCTCGCGCGGCTCCAGCGCAATCCCGCGCACGCCCTCTACTATCTCTACGTAGTAGCCGACGATCAGCGACTCGTTGGCGTCGTCAATATGCGGGAACTAATGGGCGCGCGGCCTGATGCCTCGCTCGCGTCCGTCTGCACGCGCCACGTCGCGTCCATTGCCGCCAGCGCCACCTGGCAAACCGTGGTGGAACACCCAGCGTGGGGCAGCGTCCACGCGCTACCCGTGGTGGACGCAGCGGGCCAGTTCATCGGTGTCCTCCGCTACGAAACCGTGCGGGCTTTGGAGCGCCGACGAGTTAGCGCTGCACAGACAGATAGCGGCTTGCAAACGGCCTCGGCCCTCGGCGAACTATTTGGCCTCGGCTTGCGCGGCATATTTCAATGGCCGGCCTCTGGGATCGCTGGTGGCCCGGGCAAGCGGGAGTCGTGATGGAACAGCCAACTCCGCACCAAGTGCTCATCCAGCGATTCGTCGAACTCCATCCCGAGGAAGTGGCACGCCAGTTAAACGACGCCGAGGTGGCAGAAGCCGTCGGCGTGTTGCAAGGTGTGGACGATGCGGTCGCGGCAACCGTCTTGCAGCGGATGGAACTAGAGCGCGGCGCACACATTTTAACGCACTTGGACGACGCGGCCTTGAGTCGCCTTCTCAACCAACTCGATCCGGCCATTACGGCAAGGTTAGTTGCGCATCTCGACGAGTCAGCGCGAGCGCGAATCTTCGCGTTAGCAAGCACAGAGTGCAAGCGGGAAATCCAAGAGATCCTCTCCTATCCCCCGGGCACGGCCGGATCCCTGATGGACGCCCAAGTCAACACCTTTGCAGTGGATTGCACGGTAGCCACCGCGCTAGCGCGAATCCGCCATCTCGACAACCGCCGCGCCATGGCACTCGTACTGCGCGACGAAAACGATCGCTACGCGGGTTCGGTGCGGCTGCCGGACCTAGTCGCCGCCGATCCCGAATTGCTGCTCGGTGATCTCCGCGACGGCACAGTCGTGCAAGTACAGCCCATGACGCCGCGAGACGAAGTCGTCGAACTCCTCAACACCTATCACCTCACCAGCCTGCCGGTGGTCGATTTTGCCGGACAAGTAGTAGGCGTCATTCGCCACGATGGCCTCGTGAGCGCGGCGCAGCAAGACCTAGCGACAGATGTCCAAGAGATGGTCGGTGTATCCGCGGAAGAGCGCGCCCTATCCAAGCCGTGGGTGGGCATTCGCAGCCGGCTGCCCTGGCTCAACATCAACCTCGTAACCGCCTTTCTCGCGGCTGCGGTCGTCGGTCTCTTCGAGGACACCATTGCCAAGTTTACCGCACTCGCAGTCCTGCTGCCCGTAGTCGCGGGTCAGTCGGGCAACACCGGCGCACAGGCCCTCGCCGTAACCATGCGAGGACTCGCACTGCGCGAAATCCGCACCTCGCACGCGGCCCGCGTCCTTGGCAAGGAGCTAGCAATCGGCTTTTGCAACGGGCTAGCCATCGCCGTGGTAACCGCGATCGGCGTCTTCATCTGGAGCCAGAGCTTCGGGCTGGCCCTCGTCATGCTGTTCGCCATGCTGGCGTCCATGATGCTGGCGTCCATAGCCGGCGCAGCCATCCCGGTTGTGCTGGTCAAGCTGGGCCACGACCCCGCGACAGCGTCCTCAATCATTCTCACGACCGTGACCGACATCGTGGGCTTCCTTTCGTTTTTAGGCCTAGCGACGCTGTTGTCCAGTATGCTCCCGACGGGCTAGAAACAACGGACATTGCAGCTCTTTAAACTGCTCCATTCAATTCGCAATTCCCACAACGGACATTGCAGCTCTTTATATTTTATTAACGCGACTATAACGCCAAACGAAAAACAAGGAGGCACCTAAGTGGACGCCATCGCAGCCATCGGCGGCAACCGGCCCCTCAAAGCAGAGGAATTCGCCCGCCGCGCTTACAATTATGCCCTCAATCCCGCCCGCAACCCGCTCAAGGAAACCCTCGACCAGTGCGAGTCGGTCGCCAAAACTCCGCCCCTGTTGGGCGGCTTCAATGATGTGCCTTGGCACAAGCTGCGCGACGCCGAGGTCCACGCCTGGGCCAAGGCCGGCTGGTCGTGGATAGTCAACGACGCCGAGCACAGCCAGTGGGAAGGCTGGTACGGCCGCGAGCAAAACGCCGTCCTCGCGCGCCACGGCATCTTGCCGGTCCAGCGCCTAGCCCGCGAGGCCCGCTCCGAACACGGCGACGCCTTCCAACTCGGGGCGCGGGCGACCATGCGCCCCTATGGCACCACCTACGAGGAGGCCGAGCGCTACTTCCGCGCCATCAACTTCCCCATCCCCGGCCAAGCCACTCCAGACGACCGGGGCGGGTATCCGGTGCGCGACGGCGAGCGGACCATGATGTTCACGCCCGACGAATTGCGCGGCACTGAGACCGAGACCCAGGGCTGGGTCCAATTCGAGACTAAGGAATACATCATCGACATCGAGACTCGCGACCGCGTCCTCGACCTGATGGCCGCCCAAGGGCGCAACAAGGCCTGCGGATTTGTCGGCCCCTTCGACGCCATCTTGCGCGAGGGAGACCTCCCAGAAGTCAACGACGCGGTCAACGCCCTCTTCCGCGCCGCGGCCGAGCGCGGCATCCACACTGGCCGCGTCGTCGGTCACGGCGCAATGGAAGATCCCCAAGACATCGAAGACGGCATGGTCGAGGCCATCGACAACGGCGCGCGCCTGATCTGCGTGCATCCCCTCACCAGCGACATGGTCTTTCGCGGGGCCTACGCCATGGCCGAGCCTTTCTTCCGCGCCTGTAAGCGCTGCGGCTTTTGAACATTCCCTCACAATTTTAGGAGACCTCATGCACCTGCTTTGCGTACTGATCGGCGTGGTCGCGCTAGTAAACACTGCCGTCCACGCTCAACCCGAAGACGACGGTCCAGCAGAGGAAACGGTCGCGCTTGAAACCGAGGCCCCTGCCGTCCATGCCCCCCTCAGCTACGACCCTTACTACGTCCTGCCGGGCGGTCTAGGCTACACTAGCGTCGATATTGGCGTCCGCACCGCTTCCTCCACGTTCAAAGAACTCAAGGACGTGAGCGATATCGTGGCCATGGCCAAATTCAATCCCCACGCTCGCGTTGAAGTGGGCGCGCATCTCACCTTTGGCTTTTTCAAAGACGGAAATTCCAACTTTTCGTCGCTCGTCGTCGGCAGCAAGTACCAACTCGGCACCAACCGCGCGGCGACCACTAACATTGTGCTACCCGCCGGAGACATCGACAATCCCGGCTTGGCCGTCGGTCTCATGCAGACCATGCGCATTGGTCCCACCTTCCGCTTCAACACTCGATTGCAGGTCGCCGCACTCAAAGGCTACTCTGAGGAAGGGGTCGTCGTCGATCTCTTGCTCGAACCAGCCCAAGTATTCAGCGAAAAACTAAGCGCGTACCTCGACTTGCTCCTCACGTCCAACACCTCCGACTTGGAAGGCGACCTCAGCGTCCGCTTAGAGCCGAATTTCGACATCGGCCTCGGCGATGGCATGGTGCTAAACCTAGGGGTCAGCGTGGATTTGCAGGGCGACGAACAAGAGGATGTCGGGCTGTTTATCGTGCTATTGCGCGACATGTAGGAGGTACTATGCTCATTTTGCGCAGTATCGCACTGGCGACTTTGCTAGCACCGGCCATGCTGGCCGCAGATGACGCGGGCCACAGCGTAGGGTTCGTGGCCGGGCCAACCTATGGTCTGGGACTCAGTTACGGTCGCCAAAATCCCACTACCGGCAACGGCTGGCAGGTCTCGGGGTTTCCCTATTGGTCCCAAGAGGAACGCTATCTCTTTGGGGGGCTTACCTTGTTCAAGACCTTGCACCAAGGCGAGTGGGCGCGAGCGTTTTTCTCTGGGGGCGTGGCCGCCTTTTACCGGCGGAGCGAACAATGGAATTTTGTTAGCGGCAGGCTAGACGTCGAGGTGAAACCAGAGGTGAAAGTAGGGCTCCATGTCGAAGGCGACAAAGGCATCGACGAACGGCTAGATGTCGTAGCGGGGCCGGGCGTGGGGTTAGAGATCGGCACCAAAAACATCGCCGTTTCCATGGACGTCCCAATCGCCATTTTCCTCGTGTCCGACGACGGCTTTGCCATCCGCCCCATTCCCAATTTCGCCTTGCTCTATCGCTGGTAACGCCCCTGACAATCACCAGCTAAAGATGCGGTTATCGGTCATGCCAGTACAGGCGTCAATGACCAGCCAGACCCCGGCACTGGCAAACTGGCCGAGAATCGCCCCCATGAAGAACGGGCGAACGGCACGGAAGCCGCGCGGCCCCCAGTATTTGAGAACAATGGCCTTGCACAGCCACGCCAAAAAAATCGAAAACCAAGAGTGACTCATCAGCCAGAGGCCGGCGATGGGGAAGCCAATGGGATGCACGGGCCACCATGTCAGGTAGTGTCGGGCCAGCATCAGACCGCTCATGATCGCCGCGCCAATCCCCGTAGAAAACCAGCCCTCCCAGCTAGGCCCAGTGGGGTTGAGCAAGAGGCGGGCGACAAAGCTCTCGAAAGGGGCGCGGGCACCTCCGCCAAAAAACCAGCGGTTGAGGTTGATGCCGCCGTAGCGGTAGGACAAATCGAGGATCGCCCACATCGAACTCACCATGCTGACCAGCACCGCCAGCATCAGCGCCCAGAAGAAGAGACGGTGGCGGCCCTGCTGGCCATCGAGCAGCTTGAGGGCGTGGGCGGCCGAGGCCATTACCACGACGCGCAGTTCAGTAGCCCAAGTAAAGGAAAAGCCAAGAGCGGTAATGCCGGTTTCGCCGACTGCGGTCGTGCCAATTCCCGTGGCGACAAAGCTCTGCGGCATCATCGGCGTGCGCGCCTCGGGCACCCCACTTTCGGCGACAATGCGAGTCAGCGCCACGAAGATAGCAAAGGCGCTAATCAGAAAGAGCAGGGCAACCAGCGGCGGCATCCCACTCAGATAGAGCCAAACCCCAGCAAAACCCAAGCTCGTCAGCGCCCCGACGACCGCGACGCGGTAGGAAAGAATCTCGTCCGAGTCATCGACATCCTCGGCATTGAAAAACGCCTTGCGGCACACGTCCTTGAGGTGCCCGCGCCCCACCCACAGCGTAAGGACGACCAGCGCGATCAGCGCCCCCATTTCCTGGTGGGCAATCGCCGGCGGATTGACGCTAAAGGTGTCCAAAGCCTCGCCAGAAGTGACGCCGAGCACGCCGTAGAGTCCCTTTTGCACATTGACCAGCACGTTGCAAAACCACAGGCTGAAGGCGATCTCGAGGTTGATCAGATAAGCAAAGCCGAGAACCGGAAAGCTGAGCACCACGGGCAAATGCACAGTGTCGCGGAAAAGGCCAATGCCCGAGGAGAGTTGGATTTGCGGAAAGACGTGGAAGTAGTTGTGGAAGGCATTAGTCGAAGAGATGAGGCAGGGAATGGCAAAGCCGATCCACAAGCTCGCGCTTTTGAAGAACGGCGGCAGCCGACTCTCGTCACTTTGGCGCACCATGTCGAGCGGCAGTTGCGCCAGCGGATAGATGAGCTTTTCGCGCTCGATCCACTGGCGGCGGAGGACCACGGCCACGCAGATCATGGCGAAGTAAACGGCGACAATAAGAGCGCTCCATCCGAGCAAGGGGAGCAGCCAAGCGTCCCAGGGGATGGACGCGCCCGTGGGCAGCCCCTCGTAGAAGTGCTTGATGGCGCGCGCATCGTCGGGGACCAAGAAGTCGCGGATGTAGGGGTGAAACAGGTCGTCCCAGCGGTTTTCCGGCGTGGCGAAGTAGAGCCAAGATCCCATGATCGGCAAGAGATATTCAGAGAGGCCGCAGGTGGTAATCGCCGAGGCGATGAGCATCATGCTGTAGATCAGAAGCAGCTCGGCGCGGGCGAGGCCGCCACTGGGGAAGGCGCATTTGTATAAAGCGTTGAATACGCCGACCAAAAAGAAAAACAGGAACAGCGCCCCAGGAGTGGAAAAATCCTGGGTCATATACGAACCGCGCAGAACCATATTGCAATAGGGAGCACCTGCGGCGAGGACAGCGGCGAAAAGCGCGCCCAAGAAGAAAGCCCTGAAGGTGTACCCTGAGCGTGGAGGAGACATGGTTCACTTAGAAAAGGAGATCGTCGTGGAAATCAAAGATAAGAAAATCTCGGGGGGCGTCCTCAAATACGAGAGAGTAGAGACGAATCTGTCTGGTGATTAGCCCAGCGTCTGACGGATATCTACTGGCGGTCGGGTCGCAGTGTCAGAGCGAGAGCCTGAACATGTACCGGGTTGAAGGAATCAGGAAGGATTGCTCAGGTTCGGCGCGAGATGCTGGTCGAACCACCTGAGTTCGCTCTCATAGTAGTCCCTAGTATCAGCAGCAGACCATGCCATGACGTGTTGTTCGCGCCGGTACTCCCTCATTTCTACGCGCTTGCCCAACCGCCTCAACGCCAAGAAGGTCTCACGGGCGCTCATAGCGGCGGGTTCGTCCTTGCTCCCGCACACCAGCATCAGCGGTGTCTCAACTTGGTCGAGGAGGAAAAACGGTGAGTTTTCGATGTACCTCTTTCGTTTCTCCCAAGGTGTGCCTCCGGTGCGTCCCCCACTGAATTCGCACCACCGCATTGCATTGAAATTCGCAACATAGGTACTCGTCATGTTGACTCCCGTAGGGGCATTGGCGACACCAGCGCGAAAGGCGTTGGTTTGGGTGAGCAGTGCCACTACGGCATACCCACCATAACTGTGGCCCCGCACGCCGACTCGCTCTGCGTCGGCAAGACCCATCTCTACCGCTCGCTGAACAGCCGGGAGCGTCACTCCCGCAATCTGAGTAATCGGGTCATGGTCCTCTATGATGGCATCTGGGTACATCGCTGCGTAGCCTGCGCCAGTGAGCAACTCGATCTCCAAGTCGTATATGTCGAGTCCGGGTACGTGGCGCTCCGAATTCGTCCTGCCAGGATAGACAGTCACGACCATTGGTAGGGCACCCCTGTCTTCTGCTCCTAATGGTGTGAAGATTGCTGCCCTCTGTGTTCGACCATTCACATCTTCAAACCCGATGATCCGCCGCAAGGGAGTCTCGGTCTCCTTTCGCCAAGGGTTCAGTGTGAGCAGCGTCTTTGGCGTTCCCCCATCCATCGGGTACGCATCAACCACCTCATCACCGGTCGCAACGCCACGTATAAAAAAGAACTCGCGGGTCGCAGCGGTCGTAAATTCGTTCGCAGCCGGAGTCGGCAGCGATCGGACGACCGCTGTTTTTCCAGAATCAGCATTGATGCGAACGACACAGGAGGAGTCATCCCGACCGTTCCGAGCGCGTCCATAAAAGTCGCCGCGATCATCCGTTTGCAGGACGGATTCCCCGTGGCGTTGAACGAGAAGATCGACATGAAGTTGGGCAGTGCTTGGATCTTCGGAGAGGCGATAACCAGTTCTCTCGTCAACAGAGAAAGCGTGCAGTGCGCCATCTTGCAGCCAGACAAGTCGCTCGCCGTCGGCGCTCCACCAAGGCGCCTGATAGGGATGCGGAGCCGACTCCAACTCTGCCAGCATGGTAGGCTCCGCCGAGGCGTCCGCCGGGACGACCCAGAGATGGTGCAGTTCTTTTGAGGCTCCCGCGACAAAACAGATCATCTCACTGTCTGGCGACCATGAGAGACGGCTTGCGTAACTGTTGACTTGAACGCCTTTCGCAACGACATGGGATTCGCGCCCATCGACCGGTACCACTAAGAGGTCATGGACGTAGTGCGAGCGCCCCCCCACAGGGCTCTTGATATAGTTGAGCAGGGCCACCACCTGCCCGTTCGGAGCTAACCGAGGAATGTTGAACTTCAAACCAGCCCCGTACCGAGCAACAGCACCAGACTTAACATCGACAACACCCACACACATACTTGCGTCGCGCCGTTGAAAGAATGGTTGGTTCTGATCGGCATCCAATTCTTTCGGGTCATAGGAGCGAACGATGACGTCGGGGTCAGTGGGAGATGCTGTCGCTTGGGTATCCGCAGGGCCGAGCGCCACTACAATGCGGAGGCCATCCGGTGTCCACTGGGGAACGCAGAAGTTCAGACCACAGTGGACAGCAGCGTCCCGGAACAGGCGCACTTCGCGCGTCCGTCGGTCCCACAAGCCAACACAGGCCTGGGTCTGAGGAGCAACCACGAATGCGGCGAGCGTCTGTCCGTCTGGCGACCACCGACCCGCCCAACTCATGGATGCGTCGGGAAACGGAACTATCGATTCGCCGGTCGCCGTGTCGAGCAGGAGAAGGTGGGCACCGTTCGATTCAAGATGGACGCCGTGGATCGTGCGGGCGGAACTCTCATCACCGAGCGGTTCGCGTCGATTCGCTTCGCTCAGCGCGACCGCGAGCAACGCTCCATCGGGAGAGAGATCCCATGGGCAGCGATGGGCAAACTGATTGAGCTTCAGCAAGTCATCCACGATAAATGGTCGCATGGCATCACGTCTCCTAATTTGATGTAGGGTAAGATCGGGCGGATGTGATAAGATAAGGAGACTTGACAAATTGTCAATAAGTATCTATTTATAAATAACTTATGAAAATATGTCCCTTGACAAAAACAACGACAATCATTATTTTCATTTATAGTAATTACAACGACAAAGGGAGCCCCGATTCGGTCGGCAGCTCCCTTTTTGCGGCCTAAAAAAAATGTTCAACAGTAAGATGATTTCCGGCGATGACCTGCTCGGGATCATCGATACGGAGCCAATGCGATGAGCGGTGCCCTAGGAATTCTCACCGAACCCAATGTTCAAGTGCCCATGCGCGACGGCGTCCACATGGCGGCGCACGTGTTCCGCCCCGACGCCGACGGCCGGTTCCCCGGCATCCTGCTACGCACGCCGTACGACCGGCCAAAGTCTGGATTCGAGCGGTACGTGCGCGCCGGGTACGCCGTGGTCTCCATGGACTCGCGTGGCCGCTACGGCTCCGAAGGCGATTGGGTGCCGTTCACCGAAGAGCACACCGGCGATGCTGAGGACGGCTACGACTCCGTGGAGTGGCTGGCAGCGCAGCCCTGGTGCGACGGCAACGTCGGCACCCTCGGAGCCTCATATAACGCCTGGATGCAGTGGCAGCTAGCCAAGCTGCGCCCTCCGCACTTGGTAGCCATGTGCGCGTACACCATCCCACTAGAGTTGACCGAAGTCGATTGGCCGGGCGGATTCCGACCGGGACGGCGCATCAAGTGGTGGCTCACCTCCATGGCACCCGACCTACGCCGTCGCCACGGACTACCGCCGCCCCACACGCCGGAGCAAGCGCGACAGGAGTGGTACAGGATCGCCGGCGAGGGCCACTGGATCGGCTACCTGCCGTGGCTCGACTTCCCCCGTCAGCTACCGTCGGGGCTGGCTGAGTACGCAAAGGATTGGCTCGAACACCCAAATCGGCGGGCTTGGAAGTTCGACGAGGTACACAAGGAAGTAGCCGTACCAAACCTCGACTTCAGCGGCTGGTACGACCACTGCAACGGCTCGATGCAGCACCTACAGCTCATGCAGCGCCACGGCCGCACCGAGCGGGCGCGGTCGCAAACGAAGCTCATCGCCGGCCCGTGGAATCACCCAAGCCTCGGTAGCCGCATCGTAGCCGGGTTCGACTTCGGGCCACAAGCCGACCTCGACCTGCCGGACCTGATCATCCGCTGGTTCGACCACTGGCTCAAGGGGATCGACAACGGCGTCAACCGCGAGCCAGCAGTGCGCTACTTCGCAATAGCCGGACGCCAAGGTCAATGGCGCTCGGCCGACACTTGGCCGCCAGCGGATACGACGACCTGTGAGTACCTGTTGAGCAGCAACGGCGACGCCAAGTTTGGCGGTTCCGGCCGACTGTCCATTAACAGCGGGAACACCAACACCGAGGCCGACCGCTTCGACTACGATCCCCACAATCCCGTGCCAACGCTGTGGACGAGGGAGTGGTTCACAGGACCAGCGGACCGCCGCCGACTGGAGGGACGAGACGACATCCTCTGCTACCGCTCGGAGCCGTTATCTAATGCTGTGGAGATCGCCGGTTATCCAGAAGTCGTGCTCTTCGTTAGCTCGTCGGCACCGGACACAGACTTCTTCGCGCGGCTGGTAGATGAGCACCCGCCCGCAGGAGAGACGGCGAGCGGACCAGCGCCGGAAATGTGCTACGGCATGGTGCGCGCCCGCCACCGCAATTCCCTCGACGTCGAAGAGTTACTGACGCCCGGAGACGTTGTGGAACTCCGCATCCGCCTGGGGCCGACGGCCTGCCGCTTTGAGCCTGGCCATCGCATTCGCCTAGAGATCACGTCGAGCGACTTCCCCAACCACGACCGCAATCACAACACGGGCAAGAACGACCTAGCCGACACTGAGCTAGTCGTGGCGACCAACGCCGTGCATCACTCGGCAGCGCATCCTTCGCGACTAGTACTGCCCGTGTCCGAAGGGTAACCTTCAAGAAGCCTGCAACCGCCGCACCCGCGCGGGGGTGTGATCTTGGGAGATCTCCGAGGAGAGAATGCCCAATGAGCGGTCCGCTAGCGGCAAGTCCACGCGCACAAAACCATCGCGGTGCGATTGCCGCAGAGCAATGGCCACTTCGAGGGCGGCCCGACCATCGTCACCCGAGCAGCGCGGAGCCGATCCCGTCTCAATGGCCTGAATCAGATCCTCTACAATGGTCAGCCCCATGCCCTGGATGTGCGTCGGATAGGGAAAGGGCACGTACGCGGGCACGCCGCGTCCCCGATTGCCACCCGGAGCCGTGCGGATATACTCCATTTGCGTGCAATTGGCTATCGATCGGATGCGGCCCTCAGTGCCAATAACGTCGATTTCCCAAGCCGCGACCCCAGTGGGAGTAGCGCGGATAAAAGCGCGCACGCCATTGTCAAAGACGAGATAGCCGTTGCCCTGCGGGTCGGTTTCGCCCTCGGCCGCGGCGTCCGATTCCATTTCGCCAAAAACCCACTCGACCTGCCCCCCGGCCATGTAGCGCACAACGTCGATAAGGTGGCTGCCGTTGTGCGACAGGCCGCACTGGGCATAGCCGGTCACTTGGAGGATTTGCCCCAGCTCGCCTTTGTCGATGAGGTCGCGGGCCTGACTGAAGAACGGATTCCAGCGACGGGCGCAGTTGATGGCTAGAGCCGTGCCGTGTTGGCGGCAGGCTTCGACCATGGCATCGGCTTCCGCCAAAGTCAGAGCAATGGGCTTTTCCGCCCATACGGCCTTGACGCCAGCGCGGGCGCAGTCCTCGACGATCTGCGAGCGAATGCGGGCCGTGGTGCAGACGCTGACCAAGTCGAGGTTTTCTCGCTCCAGCATTTGGCGATAGTCGCTGTAGAGATGGTCTTGCTCCAGACCCCAGCGGTCGCCGAAAATGGCGCGTTGTTCGTCGTGCAGATCGGCACCAGCCACCAGTTCCGTATGGGGCGAAGCGCAGTACGAGGGGGCGTGGCAATAGGGCAGAAAAATGGACCCTCCTTCGGTCATTTCATCGTCGAACGTACTGCCCATGCGGCCCAAGCCGATAACGGCGGCGCGATACGTAGTCATGGTCTCCTCCGGCGTTTTGATAGAAGTGGGATTTTACTATTGATCAGAAGGTCGCTCCCCGGGGCGCCAAGGTCACTTCCCGCAGATAGGCGCCGATACCCCGCTGGCGGTCCCACTGCTGCGGGTACCCCAGGGACACCTCTCGGAAAGGCACGCCGTCAAGCCAATGGGTGCCCCGAATGTGGAGGTGGCCGTACACCACTGCGCACGCATTGAAACGGCGGTGCCAACCCCGGGTCCGGCGGGTCCCGCACCACGGAGTGAATCGGGGAACCCCTGGCAGCACGGCGTGTTGTTCTTCGAGCGGAAAGTGATTGATCAGGACCTTGGGAAGATCCGCAGGATACGACGCGAGCCGAGTGGCGGTATCCTTGCAGCGTGCGGCGCACCACGATTCCCGATCCGGAAACGGATCGGGATGCAGCATCATTTCGTCGGCACAGGCGGCACCGGTTTCCCGGGCCCACCCAACAACCTCGTCACGCCGGACGTGCCGGGGCCGGAAGCTGTAGTCGTAGAGCAGGAATAGCGGCGCGATCAGAACCGGCCCAGCCCGATGTTCAACCACTGGGTAGGGATCCTCCGGGGTGAGAACACCGTGGAAGCGAGCAATCTGGACGAGCTGCTCGTAGAGCGCGACGCCGCGAAGTCCGTGAGCCGCGTTGGGAGTTGTCCAGAGTTCGTGGTTTCCGGGAACCCAGACGATCTGGCGGAACTTCGGAGTCAGTTGCCGAAAGCACCACTCAAGCCGCCGCGGACCGTCGGTAACGTCTCCCGCTAGGATCAGCCAGTCCTCGGAAAAGGCCGGAAAACTCTCCAGCACTTCGCGATTTTCCGGATGGGAGAGATGCATGTCTGACAGCGTCCATAAACGCAAAGGATTACCGCCCTGGGACAATTTGATAGAAGTGGGACTTTACTGTCGCGTACTTAGCTCATAGATAGGGATAAGTCGCTTCTGGATCGTAGTCCGGCAGCAGCGCGTCATGGGGTTGGCCGGGGATCAAGCGCGTGCCATCCACAAAACCTTCCGGTCGATCTTTGAGAAATTCGCTGAGGCGATCTCGCCAAGGTTGCATTCTAGTCTCAGCGTCGGATTCACGAGACAAGTCGCGCATTTCCTGGGGATCTTCGTCCAAGTCGAAAAGGTGTTCTTGGCCTGTCTGCGAATACCAGATGTATTTGCAGCGCCCATCGGTAACATAGTGATTGCCGTGGTCGCGGGCATAACACCCGGCGTGTTCTCCGTGGAGAAATTCCCTGACGCCGTCGGCATCCCCCTGCATGACGGGCAGGAGGCTTTTGCCCGTGCAAGTACCGGGAATGTCGATGCCTGCCGCATTGAGGATGGTAGGCATGATATCCTGGATGCCGACGGGACTTTGGCAAACGACTTCTTCGGGATAATCCCAATTTTTTGGTGCGCGCATGAAAAAAGGAACTCGCGCCGACGCCTCGTAGGGCCAGGTTTTGCGAAAGAGGTTGTGGTCGCCCAACATTTCGCCGTGGTCGGAGGTGAAGATGACTAAGCAGTTGTTGAGACCACCGGTAAACTGAATAAGGCGGCCAATCTGGTCGTCTATAAAGTTGATCATGCCGTAATAAGCCGCGCGGCTACAGCGCATGTCGTGTTCGTCGAGGCGAATTTCCCACGCATTGGGGTTGAGACCTTTTTCAGGACCATCGAATGCAGGTGCCCAATCGCCGACGAATGGATCGGGCAGACTGCGGTCGATATAGCGGTCGTAATAAGGAGCAGGTGGCGTGAGCGGGGGATGGGGATCGATAAAGGAAAGATTGAGAAAAAACGGTGCTGACGGATCGCGCTTGCGCAAAAAGTCCATGGCCCGGTCAACGCACCAAAAGGTATGCATCTGTTCCTCGGGCAAATGGTGCGGGCGACCAACCCAGCCGTTGGCGGAAATGCCGTGGGCCATGCCGGGATCTACTTCATTGCGACCGTGGTATTGCCGCAGCCATTCGACATAGTCGTTGTCCGCGCCCCGAGTGGCATCGGCCAGTTGCATGTGGTCAAAACCGTAGCGCTTGCGATGGGGATTTAAGTGGAGTTTGCCGATCATCTCCGTCTGGTAACCTGCCTTGGACAGCTCGCCAGCCAAAGTGTGCGGCGGGTCCCACGGAGCGCCTCTGAAGCCAACCGCCCCATTGGCCGCCGGTGCCGTGCCAGTCATCAAGCTACGGCGCGCGGGAATGCAACTGGGACATTCGGAATAGCCGTGGTGAAAGTGCGTGCCCGTGCGGGCAAGCCAATCGAGACTGGGCGTTTGCAGACACGAGGGACTGTGGGGATCGAGCCCCATGCAGTCGCCGCGCTGCTGGTCGGTCATAATGAGCAGGATGTTGGGACGAGTGTCTGGCATGATCATTCTCCGCTTGAGAGATCTAAGGCAAATGCAGCGTCACCAACTGAACGTGGTCGTATCCCCCCGGCGCGCGGATCGGCTGCCGCTGGCTTTCGACGTCCACACTTGCTCCTTGACAAGTAAAGCGGTACGCACCCGCTTCGGGCAACACAAACCACGACGTACCCGCCAGATCGGCCCGGACGGCATAGGACAGGACCGCCTGTCCATCCAGCGGAGTCACCAAAACACAGGCGCGGGCGACCGATTGCCCGTCGCGCATCACCCGCACCAGCACCTCCGGCAATCGCTCCTGCGCCAGCGGCCCCACATCCCGCCCAGCGAGCCGCCGGAACAACTCCTGCGACCAAGCCGTCGTCGCCGTCGGGCGCGAGACCGGCTGCTGCGGGTCGCACCAATTGAGACACAGTCGGTGCTTGCCCCACGCCGCCGGTGTCCCCACACCGAAAGGATCGATGCGGGCGTCCGCCCCCGACTGCGACGGCCACGAGACCTTCACGTCGAGCGGTCCAACCAACATCCCCGGCACGTGGTCGCCAAAGCCTCGGTAGTCCATGTCGGCAAAGAAAAACGTCTGTAGCCCGTGGACGTTGCGCTCCGGCATTGAGGTCAAAAATTCCCACCAGCCTTCCGACAGCGGCGGCTCCTCCTGCTCTCCCCAGGAGGCCTCTGCGAAGATGCCCGCCTCACCGACTCGGATCGGTTTTACCGGGAGGTCGCTGCGAATCGCATCAATGCTCGCCTCTATGCTCTCCAAGCTGCTGAACAGCCGGTAGCAATCAATCAATTCAATCAACTCGTCCGTGGCCACCGACGGGTCAAAGGTGACTTCGGCAATGCGGCTGTCGTCAAGTTCTTTCACCTTGCGCAGCAGGGGCACGCAGTATTCAGGGTCTCTCGCGTCCGTGATGTCCCAGAACAAAATCGACGGGTGGTTGCGAACCGAGCGAATCCAGTAGTCGGCCACTGCTAGCTGGTACCCCCTTACCAGCGCCTTCTCCCGCACATCCATCTCCGGCGTGTACACCTGTCCCGTACCAACGCAAAAGTTGGCCCCCACCACGAACACGCCAAGTTCGTCGGCCACGTCGTAAAACACCGGCGGCGGGTCGTAGCGGTGGTGCTCGACAATGCTGACGTTGGCGTCGGCCAGATCGACGAACTTCCGCGTCAGCCACTGACGCTCGTACACGTACGGCACCGTGTGGTCGCCCCAAGGCATGAGCTGAATGCCGTTGAGCAACAGCCGATCCTCTTCGGCCCAGATCTCGCGAAAACCAAAGCGAGTCACAGCAGTATGCACGGCGCGACCTGCCGAGTGCAGCGAACTTTCAAGGAAGTACAGGACCGGCTCGCCGTACGGCGGACGGCCCCAGAGCACGGCGTCGCGCCAAGGCGCTGCGGTCTCTAGGCGACGGCTCCCCCCCGGTGCCAAATCAAGATTACAACCTTCGAGTTCCAACTCGGTCTCGCCCGCGCGGCGCACTTGCAGGCGAATGTCGCCGTGGAACGCTTCCTCGGCGTCGTTGCGAACGGTCAACCCGACGCGGATTTCGCGCGCTCGCACCGACGTGACGATCTGCACATCTTCGACCCGCACCCGCGACTCCCAACTCAGCCACACATCCGACTCCATGCCAACAGTGGCGGCGCTCGTGTACCAAAAGCGAGTGTCGAGGGCTTTCTCCGCCTCTTCGCTCAACTGTGAGATGTCGGGATGCGCATAGCGGCCGCTACAGTTGTGAGTAAACACATCGAGCCGGTAATCCCGCCCCGGACGAATGCCATCAGTCAGGTCAATGCGCCAAGGCAATCGCATCCCGTAGTGCTCGCCGATCACCTCACCGTCGAGATAAGCGCACCCAAAGTGACGGATCCTCCCTAAGTCGAGCACGATGCGCCCGTTTACATCCCAGCCTTCCGGTAGGCGCAGTTCCGTGCGGTACCAACCAGACTCGGGCGGCTCGTCTTCAAACTCGCGCGAGCGATGCGGCACGCGCACGCGCTCCCAGCCGTCGGTCGGCGGATCGCCGTCGGGACCCTCGGCAAACTCCCACTCGCCGTTCAGCAGCAGGCGGACATCGCCAGCCAGCGCCAGCGGCTCGATCTCGTTCCGATGCATCTTGATATCAGTGTCCGCAGTGTCCATAGCTTACCCCTCTCCCCGAGCCATTGCCCCATTATCCACAGGCTCCAACCGGATAAAGGTCTTCAACAATTCCCACTGCCAAGAGTGTGGAAAGCCGTAGGGGTCTTGCTGACTCGGCCAGCCGGTCCAGCGGGTGGTGTTGCAAGGGTAGCGGATAATTAGCTGCGCCAAGAAGATGTCGGGCAACTCCCCCACCCAGATCTCCATCGCCTCGCTGAATAACTCCAACAGTTCCTCGTCGCCAACCTGTAGAGGCGCGATGCGCTCGACAATGCGGTCGAACTCCTCGTTGCGCCAGCGCGAGATGGTTGACCACAGCGGCGCTGGCTGCCCCGTGGGCCGGAAGTACTGCGAAGTGTAGTAAGACAACATCAAATAGGGATCCATGCCGCGCACCCCACTCGGCCCCTTGCAGCCCAAGGAAACCGTCTGCTCCCCCGTCTGCACGAGAGAGGTCAAACCGGGCGAGGTGTCAAAGTTCGCATCAAAACCAGCGTCGCGTAGCTGTTGAGTCAGCGGCGGACCGTAGGCCCGCAGCCACTGCGGCACGTACATGGCGATCTCGACGCGCTCGCCCTCCGCGTTGACCCACAAGCCCTCGTCGTCCTTGCGATAGCCTTTCCCCTCCATAATCCGATCCACCTCTTCCAAGTGCGGCTTAGTGTCGTACCCGTGCCGCGCGAGGATCTCCTGCAGGGCCTCGTCAAAAGGCGCGAACCATTCGTAGGGCGTGAAGGGATGCAGCGCAACCACGCCCGCCCCCGACTCAGCTAGCTGGACGAGTTTCTCCCGGTCGATGGCCA
>JAPPEG010000204.1 GCA_028875345.1 Gemmatimonadota bacterium | reverse complement strand
AGGCGGCACCGGCAATGGCAGCACCGCCAGTATGGGCCAAGGTATTCAGCGTGAGGATGGCCGAGATGGGGCGCTGGATATCCGCGTGCAGGCTCTTGAGGATCTTGCCCGAAGTGCGCCCTTGGTCGGCCAGCATTTCGATTTGACTGGCGGGCAGCGAGTAGAGCGCAGCTTCCAAGAGCGAACAAACACAGGATACAACGAGGACGACACTGACGGATAGGATTAGCTCAAAGAATTCAGGAGTCATAGACGCGAGGGGAATGTAACAAAGAGAGGGACTCCCCGCTGGGAATCCCTCTCCAATGGCACTGGACTACGATGTCTTGCTCAGGAGTAGCTATTCCACGTGCTCACTAACATGCTTGGTCAGATCAAACATGCTCACTTTCTTCGCGCCACCTACGACGGCCCGAAGCTTATCGTCGGCATTGATCATACGCCTGTTTTTCTGGTCTTGCAGACCATTCTTCTTGATGTATGCCCAGACTTTCTTGGTAATCTGAGTACGCGGTAATGGCTTGCTGCCGACTATGGCCCCAAGGGCGGCGTCGGGCTGCAAGGGCCTCATAAAAGCAGGATTGGGCTTGCGCTTCGCCTTTTTCTTGGCAGCGGGTTTTTTCTTGGCGGCAGCTTTCTTAGGAGCAGCCTTCTTCTTGGCGGCAGCTTTCTTAGGAGCAGCCTTCTTCTTGGCAGTGGCCTTCTTAGGAGCAGCTTTCTTCTTGGCGGCAGCCTTCTTAGGAGCAGCCTTCTTCTTGGCAGCGGCCTTCTTAGGAGCAGCCTTCTTCTTAGCAGCGGCCTTCTTAGGAGCAGCCTTCTTCTTGGCAGCAGCCTTCTTAGGAGCAGCCTTCTTCTTAGCAGTAGCTTTTTTGGCAGCAGCTTTCTTAGCGGCGGGTTTCTTGGCAGCAGCCTTCTTCTTGGCAGCAGCCTTCTTCTTGGCAACAGGCTTCTTCTTGGCAACAGGCTTCTTCTTCGCCATAACAAAGTTCTCCTTTGGCTGTAGGGGTAAAACCCACGAAGGGGGTTGTTTAAGAATTTGGTTTCTCGGCCTCTTCCGCCTCGTGAAGTTTAAGGCCGATTCTACCCGTTTTGTGCAGCTACAACATTATCTTTCCAATATAGTACGAGGGCAGTATAAGTCAAGCAAAAATGTAGCTTTTTCATAGGGGAAAACGCTCTCACTAGGGACGTTTGACATAATTTGCGAAAACGGGCATTTTAATTTTGTGCTTGGGATTTGTCGTATTTTGAGGCCTAAAAATTGATGATCGAAAAAAGCAAATTGGGGTTTGTGGGTACCGGCAACATGGGTCGGGCGCTGATTGAAGGTTTGGTTGGTCAGCTTCCTATGGGTCGGATAACCGCAGCTGACATCAGACCGGAAGCCCTCGCAGGCTTGTCGGCGTTGGGCGTCCACACTAGCACCGACGCTGCGGATGCGGTCCGCGGTCAGGACTTGGTCGTGTTGGTGCTCAAGCCGCAGGTGGCCGCTCCCGTATTGAAGGCGCTAGCCGCGCATTTTAGCACCCAGCAGGTCGTCGTCTCGCTTATGGCCGGCGTATCGACCGCCCGGCTCGAAGAGCTACTGCCCGCGCAAATGCCCGTGGTGCGCGTCATGCCGCAGACGCTGGTGAAGGTGCGGGGTGCGGCTTGCGCTCTCTGCACTGGTCGCGCTGCCAGCGCAGAACAGGTGGCGCAAGTGCGCTCTCTCTTCGACTTGGTCGGCACGACGGTCGAGGTCGCCGAAAGCCTCATGGACGCCGTTACAGGACTCTCCGGCAGCGGCCCGGCTTGGGCGTACACCGTCGTCGAGGCTCTCACCGACGGCGGCGTACGCGCCGGTCTGCCGCGCGAAACCGCATTAACACTCGCCGCGCAAACTCTGCTCGGTGCCGCGCGCCTCGTACTCGAAAGCGGCGAGCATCCGGCCGTGCTTAGGGACCAAGTCACCTCGCCGGGCGGGACTACGGCCGCCGGATTGCACAAGCTAGAAGAAAAGGGCCTGCGCGACGCCCTGATTAGCGCCGTGCTAGCCGCGACTGAGCGCTCTGCCGAGCTGGGGCAATCGTGATTGCAGTCATCGACTACGGCATGGGCAATCTGCGCAGCGTGCAGAAAGCCTTCGAATTCCTCGGCTATGAAGCCGAGATCGTCGAAGACCCTGAGCGTCTAAGCGCGGCCACACATCTCGTATTGCCTGGGGATGCAGCTTTTGGCGATGCCATGCACAACTTGCAGACCGCCGGTTGGGATGCGGCCATCGCCGAGGGTCTCGCGGCCGGCAAGCCCTTCTTGGGCATCTGCGTGGGATTGCAGCTCATGTTCGAGGAAAGCGAGGAAATGGGGAAGCATCGCGGCCTCGGAATCCTACCGGGCAAATGCGTGCGTTTCCCACCTACCGGGCGAGTGCCGCAGATCGGCTGGAACCAAATCGCTATCAAGCGCAAGGTCTCGCTCTTAGAGGGCGTACCCGAAGGAAGTTTTTTTTATTTTGTACATTCGTACTATGTGGTAAACGAAAACAAAGACGATTGCGTCGCCACGACCGACTACGGGATTGACTACACCTCAGTCGCCGGAAGCGGCCGCGTCTTTGGCGTACAATTTCATCCCGAAAAGAGCCAAGTCCACGGCTTGCGCCTTCTCGACAATTTCGCGCGCCTGCGCTGAAGAAATATGCTCGCTAAGCGAATCATTCCCTGTCTAGATGTTAAAAATGGCCGCAACGTGCGCGGGGTGCGCTTTTCGGCCGACCGCGACGCCGGCGACCCTGTCGAGCTAGCTGCGCGCTACGACGCCGAAGGCGCAGATGAGCTCGTCTTCTACGACATCACGGCTTCAGCCGATGGCCGCGCCATTGTCATGGACCTCGTGCGCCAAGTTTCCGAGCGAGTCTTTATTCCCCTAATGGTCGGCGGCGGGATTCGCACTTTCGCAGACGTGCGCCACATTCTCAAGACCGGTGCCGACAAGGTCTCGATCAACTCGGCCCATGTGTATTCGCCGGAAATCATCGACCAAAGCGCGGCGAGCTTCGGCTCGCAGTGCATTGTCGCAGCTATCGACGCGCTCAGGCGTCCGACCGCACCCGGCGAGCCGCCGTCTTGGGAGCTATACATCAACGGCGGCCGCAAAGCCACCGGCATCGACGCCTTAGAGTGGGTAGAGGCCCTCGTCGATCGCGGAGCGGGCGAGTTAGTGCTCAACAGCATCGACGCCGACGGGACGCGCGCTGGGTACGACCTCGAGCTAAACCAAGCAGTGGCGCGCATTGTGGATGTACCCATCGTCGCCTCGGGCGGTGCCGGCAATCTCGACCACATCCACGAGGTGCTGACTGCGGGCGAAGCCAGCGCCGCGCTGGCGGCTTCCATCTTCCACTTCCAGCATTACTCGATCCCCGAAGTCAAGAGCTTTCTGCGCGAGCGCGGGGTCACGGTGCGCCAGTGACCGAGGCTAGCCAAGTGTCGCGGCAGACACTGATGAGCGAGGTGCAGCGGCTGGTAGTCAAAATTGGCAGCAGCGCCCTGACCACTCAGTGCCACAAGCTCGACGACGAGGTCGTCAGCCAACTCGTCGAGGACGTAATCGAACTGCGCTCACAGGGATTGGAAGTTGCGATCGTCACCTCGGGAGCGGTGGCCGCGGGCATGGGGCGGATGGAGTTGGATAGACGCCCAGACAACATCGCCCAACTGCAAGCTCTCGCAGCCATCGGCCAAGTCCTGTTGATGGATATCTACAAGGACAAATTCCACCGCTGCGGCGTGCCCATCGGCCAAGTACTCTTAACCGCCGAGGATATCCTCGGCGACCGCCATCGCTACGTAAATCTCGAAAACACCTTTCGCAACCTCTTCGCCTATGGAGCCGTGCCCCTAATCAACGAAAACGACAGCGTCGCCGTTGTTGAACTCCGGCGTCAGCTCGGAGAAAACGACATGCTCGCTGCTTATGTGACGAATCTGATCCGGGCGGATATGCTGGTCATGTTTTCGGATGTCGAGGGACTTTACCACGCCTTCGGGCCGAGCGGCCCCGAAGGCAAGCTAGTAAACCAAGTAAGCCAAGACAGCCTCGACCTAGAGGGAATGATCGGTCGGTCGGCCGACGGCCGCGGCAGTGGCGGCATGGCGACCAAACTACGGGCCGCTCGGCTTTTGATGGCCTGCGGCGAAATGGCGGTCATCGCGCACGGGCGCAAACACCGCTTGCGCCACATCCTCGCTGGCTGCGAACAGGGGACGCTCTTTCTGCCGACTGGTCGCAAGCTCAAAAGCCGACATCGCTGGATCGGCTTTGCCAGCCAGTGTCGCGGCAGCGCAGTGATTGACCGCGGTGCCCAACGCGCCATCGCCGAGCAGGACAAGAGCCTGCTTCCGGTGGGGGTCGTCTCCTGCGAGGGCGAGTTTGCCGCTGGCGACGTAGTGCAGGTGATCGGCGAGCGCGGCGAGAAGCTGGGACGGGGCTTGTGCCGCTACTCGTCCTCTGAGCTGCGCCGCATATTGGGCATGAACTCGCCCGAAGTCGCCAGCGCACTGGGCCGTCCCGCCCGCGAAGTCATTCACCGCGACGACCTCGTCTTATTCTAAAATCGACGTGACTAAAACGGCCAAAATTTTGCTGATCGCCTTCCTCGCTCTGGTGGCGTACATAGCCTTTGGCAACGGGCTGTTCTACAAGGTGTGGCAGGAAGAGAAGACCCTAATGGAATTGGAAGCACAGGTGAAACAACTAGAAGCTGAAACTGACAGCTTGCGCCAAGTGCTAAAACTGCTCGAAAGCGACATCGATTTCATCGAAAGAGTCGCGCGCGAAGATCTCGGCTTGGTCAAGCCGGGCGAGATGGTCATCCCCCTGCCTGTGGAAGAAGGCGAGTGACGCCGTGCCGCGCACTATCGTCAAAACGCGCGCCATCGTGCTGCGCACCATGCGCATGGGCGAGACCAGCAGCCTAGTGACGTTATACGCTCAGGAATGCGGCAAACTCAAGGCCATGGCCCGGGGTGCTCGCAAGCCCAAGAGCCGGTTCGGGGCCGCGCTCGGCTTGATGACCGAGGTCCAAGCCGTCTGTTATGTCAAGGAAACCCGCGAGTTGCAGACCCTGAGCGAATGCACCCTACTCAAACCAGCGCCCGACTTATCGCAAAGCCTAGAGCGACTTTCCTTTGGCAGCGCCGCCTGCGAACTGGTTGACCGCCTGACAATTGAGGGCGAGGGCAACCTCCGGCTCTACCAGTGTCTATCCGGGGTATTGCACGGCCTTGCCGAAGTAGAGCCAGAGCAGGTCGAATCGCTGTTCTGGTACTTCCAACTGCGCGCCGCCGCAGCCCTCGGCTACCGCCCAGAACTGCGCCAGTGCATTACCTGCCAACGCGAACTGGTCGGCCCCTCGTCGTGGTTCAGCGCAGCCCTAGGGGGCGGCCTGTGCTCCGCCTGCGGCCCCGGGAACGGAGTGCGCTTAGCCCAGCGCAGCTTGCACTTTCTCGCCGTCCTTCAAGGTCTCAGGACCTACAGCAAGGATGCTCTCCCCCAAGCCCCTGCTCAGCGCGGCGAGATTCGCATGGCCTTGCGCGGTTTTCTAGAGTACCACGGGGGCGAACACAGCCGGCTCAAATCGCTCGACTTTCTCGATGGCCTCAACAAGGCCGCTTTATCCGCCTAACTTATTGGAGATTTTCATGTCCGACGACGCAATGGAAAAACTAGTATCCCTGTGCAAACGCAAAGGCTTCATCTTCCAAAGCTCGGAAATCTACGGAGGCCTCAACGGCTGCTGGGATTACGGCCCTTTGGGCGTCGAGCTGTTGCGCAACATCAAAGAGGTCTGGTGGAAGGCCATGACCTACCGAGAGGACGTGGAGGGCATCGACGCCAGCATCCTCATGAATCAGCGAGTGTGGGAGGCATCGGGCCACGTCGATAGCTTTACCGACCCCATGGTCGAAGATCGCAAGACCAACGAGCGCTTTCGGCTCGACCAACTCCTCGAAGAAAACGGCATTGACGTAGCGGGCCTGAGCGCCGAGGAGATGGGCGCGCTACTGCGCGAGCGCAACATCAAAAGCCCCAAGGGCAACGAACTGAGCGACCCGCGGCAATTCAACCTGATGTTCAAGACCTTCGTCGGCCCGCTCGAGGACGACAGTGCGCGCGTCTTTCTCCGCCCGGAGACGGCCCAAGGCATCTTCGTCAACTACCTCAACGTACAGGCGGCGACGCGCCAGAAGCTGCCCTTTGGCATCGCCCAGATCGGCAAGGCATTCCGCAACGAGATCAACACCAAGAATTTCCTCTTTCGCACGCGGGAATTCGAACAGATGGAGATGCAGTACTTCGTCGCGCCGGGCACCCAAGACGAGTGGTTCGACTATTGGCGCGAGGAGCGCTGGAAATGGTTTGCGCAAATCGGCCTGCCCGAGCGCAAGCTGAGTTGGCACGAACACCAAGGCGACGAACTGGCCCATTATGCCCGCGCCGCCTTCGACATCCAGTACGAGTTTCCCTTTGGTCCAGGCGAGATCGAAGGCATCCACAATCGCGGCGACTACGACCTGTCGCAGCACGAAGCGTTTGCGGGCAAACAACTCAAGTACTTCGACGAGGAACAACGCACCAAGTTCGTGCCCTACGTCGTAGAAACCTCAATAGGGGCCAGCCGCACGCTAATGGCCTGCTTAGTCGAAGCATACCACGAGGAAGAGGTCCGGGGTGAGACGCGGGTGGTAATGCGCTTTCACCCGCGCATCGCGCCGATCAAAGCGGCGGTATTGCCCCTCGTCAAGCGCGACGGCATGCCCGCTATCGCCCGGCAAATCACCGAGGATCTCCGGCCTTACATGCGGGTTTTCTACGACGAGGGCGGCGCGATCGGCCGCCGCTACCGGCGCATGGACGAAGTGGGGACGCCGTTTTGCCTAACGGTTGATTCGGACACCCTAGAGGACCAGACTGTTACCGTGCGCGCTCGCGACACCATGGCCCAAGAGCGGGTGCCCATAGCTGAGTTGCGCGCCCACCTTGAGAGTGGCATGGACGCTTGGCAAATCCCTTGACCCGGTAGTATAAATCCTGATATTATCCTTCGCGCTTGGGCTGTAACCCTCCCCAAGCGCAGATTCATCCGGTATGGCGAAAGTGGCGGAACTGGTAGACGCGCTAGACTTAGGATCTAGTGCCCGAAAGGGCATGGGGGTTCGAGTCCCCCCTTTCGCACCATGAATAAACGAGCGCACTGCCTGCGAGCAGGTGGTGCGCCCTAGCCTTGTAGGATTGCGTTTCGTGAAGACACAGGTCACAGAGAAGGGCCAGTGGGCACGCGAGCTGGCCGTCGAAGTCGAAGCCGCGCGTATTGACGACGCCGTCAATAAGGCCCTGCGCCGCTACCAAAAGCGGCTGGAGATTCCGGGCTTCCGCAGGGGCAAAGTGCCGCTCAGGATCGTCGAAGCGCGCTTCGGCAGTTCCATCCGCGGCGAAGTCCTCGGCGATCTCCTCCCCTCGCTACTAGAAGAAGCCACGCGCGAGGCCGGCCTGCGACCGGCCGCACCACCCAAAATCTCCCAACTCGACCACGAGCCGGGGGGAAGCCTAACGTTCACCGCAGATTTCGACATCTGGCCCGAGATCGAAGCTGAGCACTACGAAAATCTCGCCGCCACCCGCATGGTGCACGAGGTGGCCGACGAGGAAATCGGCGAGCACCTAGAGGAATTGCGCCGCCGCCACGCCACCGAACAAGCCGTCGAGCGGCCATTGGCCAACGGCGATGTGCTCGTCGCGGATTTGCAGCGCCTCGACGACAGCGGCTTGCCCGTCATCGGCGATAAGTACGAGAAGCGCCACATCCTCATCGGCGACGAGAATGCCCTCAGCCCCGAGTTTGAAGAGGCCCTCGTCGGCATGAGCGCTGGCGAAGAGCGCAAGGTCCGCTTCGCTTACCGCGAGGACCTGCCCAACGAACAGCTCGCCGGCCAGACCACGCATTTCGCAGTAGCAGCCCACGAGGTGCGCGAGCGCACCCTGCCCGAACTCGACGACGAGTTCGCCAAGGACCTCGGCGAACAGTTCCAGACCCTCGACGACTTGCGCCAGCACCTCAGCGAGCAGATCCAACAGCGCTGGGAGTACATGGCCCAACAGCGCCTGCGCAGCGAGTTGATCAACCAGCTCATTCTAAAAAACGACTTTGAACTGCCCGACAGCATGGTCGATAACTACCTCGACTCGCTCGAACGAGAGCAGGCCGACCAAGACAACAGCCACAGCGACGAAGAGCGCGCCCAGGCCACTCGCCAACTCAAGAGCTATCTGCTGCTTGACAGCGTGCGCCAACAAGCCGGGGTCGAAGTAACGGACGAAGAGTTTGCCCAATTCGCCGCCGCTCGCGCTGGCACCCAACCTGCCGACTTGCAGAACGCGGAAGGACTGCGACGCGAGTTGGAAGATCAAAAGGTCATCGAGTTGCTCATCGCCAAAGCCGAAATCAAAGAGGAAAAGGTATAAATCATGTCGCTGATTCCAATGGTCATCGAACAGACGGGCCGCGGCGAGCGCTCATACGACATCTACTCGCGGCTGCTCAAGGATCGCATCATCTTCGTGGGCACTCCGATCAACGACGCGATTGCCAACCTCGTCATCGCCCAGATGCTCTTTCTCGCTTCTGAAGATCCCCAAAAAGACATCGCGCTCTATCTCAATACCCCCGGCGGGCTAGTCTCGGCGGGCATGGCCATCTACGACACCATGCAATACGTGGCCGCCGACATATCCACGATCTGCATCGGCCAAGCATCCAGCATGGGGGCCGTGCTATTGGCCGGCGGCACCAAGGGCAAGCGCCAAGCTCTGCCCAACGCTCGCGTCTTGCTGCACCAGCCCATGGGCGGAATTGGCGGCCAAGCCGCCGACATGGAGATCCACGCCCGCGAGATCATTGCCATGCGCCAGCAGATCAACGAGGTATTAGTCGATTGTACCGGGCAGCCGCTGGAGCGCATTGAGCGCGACACCGAGCGCGACTTTTTCATGTCGGCCGCAGAAGCCGTCGAATACGGCATCATCGACGAGATCATCGCTCCATCGCGTGTCGAGGTAGCCCCTTCCCCAATCTAGGAGCTTGTTTTGCGCCGTCGGCCCCCCCAAAGCGATCCGCGCTGCTCGTTCTGCGGGCGCAGCCACAACCAAGTTGACAAGATCATAACCGGCCCCCAGGTCCACATCTGCAACGAGTGCGTCAAGCTGTGCAACGACGTCTTGGCCGAGGAGCGGCAAAAGACCCTCCCCTGGGAAACCGCCGAGATGCCCAGGCCGACCCAAATCAAGGATTTTCTCGACGAATACGTCATCGCCCAAGAGCGGGCCAAGAAAATCCTCGCGGTCGCCGTGTACAATCACTACAAGCGCATCCGCACCAAAGTTGACTTAGACGAGGTGGAGCTCGAAAAAAGCAACGTAATGCTCATCGGTCCCACCGGCACTGGCAAGACCGAATTGGCCAAAACTCTCGCAAAATTCCTGCAAGTTCCCTTTTCCATTGCCGACGCTACCATTCTTACCGAGGCCGGCTACGTGGGGGAGGACGTGGAGAACATCCTCGTGAGCCTTTTGCAGGCGGCCGATTACGATGTGCCCCGCGCCGAAAGGGGCATCCTCTATCTCGACGAGGTTGACAAAATTGCCCGCAAGAGTGCCACGCCTTCGGTCGGCCGCGACGTATCGGGCGAGGGTGTGCAGCAAGCACTGCTCAAAATTTTGGAGGGCACCACTGCCAACATCCCGCCCAAGGGGGGCCGCAAGCACCCTGAGCAGCCGATGATTCAGATGGATACCCGCAACATCCTCTTCGTCTGCGGCGGAGCCTTCGAGGGGCTAGACAAGGTCATAAGTCAACGGGTCGGCAAGCGCACCATGGGCTTTGGAGCCGACAGCGAAGACGAGAGCAACTCCGACACCTTAGACGTATTGCCGCTGGTGCAGCCCGAAGATCTGCTCGCCTACGGCATGATCCCAGAATTTGTCGGCCGCGTACCAGTAATCACCACCATGGACGAGCTCGCCGAGGGCGACTTGCTCCGCATCCTCACCGAGCCGCACGACGCCATCATCAAGCAGTCGCAGCGGCTCTTCGCCATGGACGGAGTCGAGGTCGAGTTCACCGAGGAAGCCCTGCGCAAGATAGTGGCCTTGACCGTTCACAAGGGCACGGGGGCCCGCGGCCTGCGCTCCGTCCTAGAGCAGGCCATGATGGACATCATGTTCGATATTCCCTCTCAAGAGGGCGTGACGCGTCTGCAAGTTACGGGCGAGATGATCGAGAGAGGGATCGAACAGTACAGCAGCGAAGACGAAGAGATGCGGCGCAAACGCGCCTAATCTCCAAGCCCCGGCGATGCGCTTTTCCTCGGTCGAATTCAAAATTGGCGCTGTCCGCACGGCCGATTTGCCCGTGGACGGCTTGCCTGAAATCGCCTTAGTGGGTCGCTCCAACGTCGGCAAGTCCTCGCTGATCAACAGATTGGTACATCGCAAGAAGCTGGCGCGCACCAGCACGGTACCCGGCAAGACCCAGCAGTTGAACTACTACCTAGCCAACGAGCAGTTCTACTTGGTCGATCTGCCTGGCTATGGGTACGTACGCGGCGGCGTGGGCTTGCGCTTACAACTCGGCCAGCTCATCCGCAGCTACATGGCCAATCGCGCAGCATTGTGCGCGGTGTTGCAACTCATCGATGCCCGGCACGGCCCCACCGATCTGGACCAGCAGATGATAGACCGTTTGCGCGCCCTCGATAAGCCTTTTCTGCTGGTCTTTACCAAAGCGGATAAACTGTCGCGCAACAAGCTGCAACACCTGTTCGACCAACTCGATGCCCAAGGGTCGCTCGCCGGCCTTTCCTTTGTGCCGTTCTCGGCGGTCGATGGCCGCGGGCAGGATGACATTACAGAGTGGATCGCCGAGGCGCTAGCTGGCAACGCAATCTAAAGAGGACCATTTGAAGGTACTGATCAGCGATAAGATGGACCCCCGCTGCGTCGAGATTCTCGAAGCCAATGACGGGGTCGCAGTAGATGTGCGCAGCGGATTGTCGCCGAGTGCGCTCCTAGACTGCATCGGCGACTACGAGGGACTCGTCGTGCGCAGCGCAACTAAGGTGACGGCCGAGGTACTCGCCGCTGCGCCACGCCTCCGAGTTATTGGCCGCGCCGGCACGGGCTTCGACAACATCGACGTAGAGGCGGCAACGCGCCACGGCGTCATCGTCATGAACACCCCGGGCGGCAATTCCCTATCGACCGCGGAGCACACCTTTGCGCTCATAGCCTCCCTTGCGCGGCACATCCCGCAGGCGACGGCCACGCTTAAAGAAGGGCTGTGGGAGCGGAGCCAATTCGTCGGCGTCGAGCTAGCCGGCAAGACCCTTGCCGTGATCGGCTTGGGCCGCGTGGGGAGAGAGGTAGCCGCACGCGCTGCGTCCTTTCGCATGAAGGTCCTCGGCTACGATCCCTACATCGGCCAAGAGATGGCCCTCTCCTACGGCGCGCATCTGGCATCCCTCGACGAAATCTACGCTACCGCAGATTTCATCACGGTCCACACCCATCTCAGCGACCAGACCCGGCACCTGATTTCCGACGCCGAGATCGCTCAGTGCAAAGACGGGGTCTATCTAATCAACTGCGCCCGCGGCGGCATCATTGACGAAGCCGCCCTCCTGCGCGGCTTACACTCGGGCAAGATCGCTGGTGCCGCCTTAGACGTCTTTGAAGAAGAGCCACCGACCCTCGTGGATCTCTTGGTTGACGACCGCGTAATCTGCACACCGCACTTGGCCGCCTCCACCAAGGAAGCCCAAGCCAACGTCGCCCTGCAGGTGGCCGAGCAGGTCGGCGACGTGCTGATGGGTCGCGTCATTCGCAACGCGGTCAACGCCCCTTCGGTCGATCCCGAGATCCACGGCAAGCTCCAGCCCTATCTTGTGCTGGCCGAGCGGCTAGGTCGCCTGCAAGCCCAACTCGGCGAGGGACAGCTAGAGCGCATCACCATCGAATACCAAGGCGACATCACCGCCTATCCGACCTCGCCGTTGACCTCGGCCGTACTCAAGGGCATTATGGAGACCGTCTCGGACGCGGCGGTCAATGTAGTCAATGCGCTGCTTTTCGCGCAGGAGCGCGGCGTGCAAGTCGATGAGCGACTCAGCAGTGAGCACGAGGACTACGCCAGCCTTATCACCGTGGTGTATCACACCAACAAGGGGCAGCGCCTGCTCGCGGGCACGATCTTCGGCAAGAGCGACCCGCGCCTCGTGCACCTCGACGAGTACATTTTCGACGCCGTCCCAGAGGGACACATGCTCTTTTACATCAACGACGATGTCCCGGGCATCATCGGCCAAATCGGCACGGTCATGGGCAGCCACAATGTCAACATCGCCCAAATGTCGTGTGGGCGTCGCCAAATGGGCGGCCAAGCCCTGACCATCCTCAACGTCGATGACCCGATCACCACCGACGTAGTTGACGACATTCTCTCTCGGGAGTACATCTCCTGGGCCAAACAAGTCAGTCTTTAAGCACGGGAGTACGCAATGCCCGCAAAAATAGTATTAGGAGCGCAGTGGGGCGACGAAGGCAAGGCCAAAGTAGTAGATTACCTCACGTCCGCAGCCGATGTAGTGGTGCGCTATCAAGGTGGGGCCAACGCCGGTCACACAGTCGTCACCGGCGACACGGAGTTTATCTTCCACGCCATTCCCTCGGGCATCATGCACGAGGGTAAAATCTGCGTGGTGGGCAATGGGGTGGTAGTCGATCCAGCCGTCATGCTCGATGAGATCGCCGAACTAGAGACCAAGGGCTTCTCAGTGGCCGGCCGCTTCTTTCTCAGCCAAGTCGCCCACGTCGTCATGCCCTATCACAAGGTCTTGGAAAAGGCCGGGGAAGAAAGCGAAAACAGCGTCGCCATCGGCACGACCGGTCGCGGCATTGGCCCGGCTTACCGCGACAAAGTCGAGCGCAGCTACGGGGTGCGCGTCATGGATCTGTGCGACCCGGCGCGTTTGCGCGACAAGCTCCGGGCCAGCATCTGCGCCAAAAACGAAATCTTGACCAAGGTCTTTGGTCAAGAGCCGCTAGAGGCAGGCCCCATCATCGACGCGTACATCGACTACGGCGAGCGGCTCGCCCCATACGTAGCCGACACCTCGCTCCTGCTCAACCAAGCCCTCGACCAAGGCAAAACGGTCCTCTGCGAAGGGGCGCAAGGGACCTTGCTCGACATCGACCACGGCACCTATCCCTATGTCACCTCCTCGAATACCACAGCGGGTGGAGCCTGCACGGGTGCAGGTATCGGTCCCACGCGGATTGACGAGGTCGTCGGCGTGACCAAAGCGTACACCACGCGGGTGGGCAACGGGCCTTTTCCCACCGAGTTACTAGGGGAAGAAGGCGAGCGCCTGCGCAGCTTGGGCCGTGAGTATGGAGCCACCACCGGCCGGCCGCGGCGCTGCGGCTGGTTCGACGCCGCCATCTTGCGGGTTTCGACCCGCATCAACGGCCTGACCAGCATCGCCCTGACCCGGCTCGACGTACTCGACCAATGCGAACACCTCAAGCTGGGCATTGGCTACCGCTGCGGCGACCAAGTGCTGGAGGAGTTTCCCGCCGACCCGCAAGTCCTAGAGCTGTGCGAACCAATCTACGAGGAGGTCGAGGGCTGGTGCACTCCAACCACCCACGCGCGCCGCTTCGACGACCTACCGCCAAAGGCGCAGGCTTACGTGGAGCGAGTCGCCGAGTTGAGCCGCGCGCGGGTCTCCCTGATTTCCGTAGGGCCGGAGCGCGAAGCCACCATCCCCCTCGCCTGAGCCATGCTACTCAACCCCGCACCCCCCGAGTCCAAACCGCACGTTTTGCGCCGCCTGATGGCCGAGAAGACCCTGACCTTGCCCGGGGCCTTCAACGCGCCCGTGGCCATGCTGGCCGAGCGCATCGGGTTTGAGGCCGTGTACATTTCCGGGGCCGGACTGGCCAACGGCGCAGGCTACCCGGACGTCGGCCTGTTGGGCATGGACGAAATGGCGCGCCAAGCCGGCTACATTGCCAACGCAGTGCAAGTGCCCTGCATTTGCGATGCAGACACTGGGTTTGGCGAGGTCTGGCAGGTGATGCGCACAGTGCGCGCGTACGAGCGCGAAGGTTTGGCGGGGCTGCACTTAGAGGACCAAGTCATGCCCAAGCGCTGCGGCCACCTCGACGGCAAGGCCCTGATCGGGGTCGAAGAAATGGAGCGCAAAATCGCCGCGGCCTGCGCGGCGCGGCAAGACCCGAACTTTGTCATCATCGCCCGCTGCGACGCCCGCGCCGTCGAGAGCTTTGAACAAAGCGTCGAGCGCGGCCAGCGCTACTTGGCAGCCGGCGCGGACGCGATCTTTCCCGAAGCCATGCAGAGCACCGAGGAATTCGCCCGCTACGCCGAGCAAGTCAAAGGCCCGCTCCTCGCCAACATGACCGAATTCGGCAAATCGCCGTACCTATCGGTCGCGGAGTTCGCCGCCATGGGATACCGCCTCGTGATTTTCCCAATGAGCGCGTTCCGCGCGATGATGAAGGCCGTCGAAGGACTGTTCCGCGAACTGAAGGAAAAGGGCACTTTAGAAGGTGCCCTTGGACAGATGCAGACGCGAGACGAACTTTACGAACTACTCGGCTACGACGAGTACACCAAACTAGACGCAGCATTGGCCGACCGCTTTCCAGCGAACGGAGAAAACCGCTGAATTACTAGCCTCAAATTTACCCACAACCAACACTTTCCATAGAGAGATCTACAGAATGACCGACAAATCCTACAGTCCCGGCCTCGAAGGCGTCATCGCCGGCGAGTCCGCCCTTTCGCGCATTGATATCGATATCAACCGCCTGATCCTGTACGGCTACGACCTAGTCGAACTGACCGAAAACGCCTCCTACGAAGAGGTCGCCTACTTGCTACTCTACAGCGAGTTGCCGACAGTCGCCGAATTGGCGGCATTCAACCAACAACTGCGCTCGCAGCGCGACCTGCCCGGCCCGGTGGTCGACCTGTTGCGCTCCGCACCGGCGGACGCCCACCCCATGGATCTGTTACGCACTGCGGTATCGTCCTTGGCGTTTTTCGACGCCGAGACCCCCGACAACAGCCACGATGCCAACGTGCGCAAATCCGTGCGCTTACTAGCCAAAATTCCCACCGCACTCGCCTATGGCTATCGCTTCTCGCAGGGCCTAGCGCCAGTAGCCCCCGACGCCGAGCTAGACCACGCGGCCAATCTGCTCTACATGCTGCGCGGCGAAAAACCGCCCGCGTACGAAGTAGAGGCCATGAACACTTCGCTAATCCTCTACGCCGAGCACGGGTACAACGCCTCCACGTTTACCGCGCGGGTCGTGGCCTCGACGCTCGCTGACATGTACGCCGCCATGACCGCGGCCATCGGCGCTCTACACGGCCCCTTGCACGGTGGTGCCAACGAGGCGGCCATGCACATGCTCTTGGGGGTAGATTCGCCCGCGGCGGCCGAACAGTGGGTCCTCGACGCGTTGGCGCAAAAGAAGAAGATCATGGGCTTTGGTCATCGGGAATACAAGAGCGGCGACTCGCGGGTGCCGACGATGAAGAAGGTTGGCCGTCAGATCGCCGCAGCCATCGGCGACACCAAGTGGCCAGATCTAGCCGACGTAGTCGAAGAGACGATGATGCGCGAAAAGGGCATCTTCCCCAACGTCGATTTCCCCTGCGCGTACACCTACTACATGATGGGCATCCCGATCCCGCTCTACACCCCCATCTTCGTGGCCAGCCGCGTGGTGGGCTGGGCAGCGCACGTGATCGAACAGCACGACGCCAACCGCCTCATCCGCCCCAACCACATCTACACCGGGCCAGAACATCGCCCATTTGTCGCGCTCGGTGAGCGGGGCTAACCTCAGTCGCGCACGGCCAGCAACCAAGGCCGCACTTCGAGCAAGAAACCCTGCACTGCATCGCCCTGGTAGTCGGGATACGTCCACTCCAAAGGCCGGTAGCGTCCCCGCTGATAGAGCAGAGTCACCTCGGCGTAGAGCTGAGGGGCAATGCAGATGCGATGTCCAGCGCATTTAGTCGTGGCCAGCACCAAGCTCTCGATCGACAGCAGTCCCGGGTCGATATTGGCGCGGCGGCACTTCCCCCGACTCATCGCCCGCTCCAGCACCATGGTTTGTGCCTTGACGGCCGCCAACTCGGCGGGGTCGATCTGTTCGGCAAAGCACACGAGTTGTTTGCGCAGCCCCGCGCCCATTTCCGCTTCGTAGTACGAGGTAAAATCAAAATCATAGGTCGCACTTGCCGCGCGCAGGGGGCCGAAGCATTCGGCGAGGCGTTCTTTGGCCGCGGCGAGCGTCTCTGCGGAATCGGCCAATACCGCGCAGATTAGGGCGACGGGCGTGGAAGGTTGGAGCTTGATGGGCATCTTGCAACAAAAGGCAAGAGACCTAATCGCGTCAATTTCTGCGGCGGAATTGGTTTGCTATTTTATCTCCTCGGCTCCCACCTTCACTCCGGAAAGGCCACTATGCGCATAGAAGACCTCGACACACCCGCCCTCCTCGTCGATCTCGACGGCTTGGAGGACAACCTCGACCGCTACCAACGCTACTTTGACGAGCACGGCATTGGCCTGCGGCCCCACATCAAGACCCATAAGTGCGTTGCCATCGCCCATATGCAAATGCGGCGCGGGGCGATCGGCATCACCTGCCAGAAGCTCGGAGAGGCCGAGGTCATGGCCGAGGGCGGGGTCGATCGCGACATCCTGATTCCCTACAACATCATCGGCGCGCAAAAACTGGCGCGACTAGTCGCGCTGGCGCGGCACACCCGGCTGACCATAGCGGCCGATTCCGAATACACCGTGCAAGGGCTATCCGAGGCCGCTACGGCAGCGGATGTCACCGTGGGCGCGGTCGTCGAGCTCGATCGCGGCCGCACGGGCGTAGGCTCGCCCGAAGCGGCTGCCGCTCTAGGCGAAAAAATCGACCAAGCCTCCAACATCGAACTCCGGGGCATCATGTCCATGCCGGCGACTCCAGACATGCGATCGCTAATCCAAGAGACGCTCGCGCACTTCGACCGCAAGGGTCTGCCGCATCCCATCGTCAGCGGGGGCAGTACGTCGGGCGCATTTATGGCGCACGAGATTCCCGAACTAACCGAGTACCGAGCCGGCGAGTACCCAGTCGGCGGCGTCGGCCATCTCCGCCGGGGAACCCACAGCGTCGAACAATGTGCAGGTCGGGTACTTATGACCGTGGTCAGCCGGCCAACCGAAGATCGCGCCATCCTCGACGGAGGCAGCAAGTCACTCAGCGCCGCGGTCCACCGCCAGGAGGATGGTTCGTCTATCATGGGCCACATCGTCGAGTACCCCCAAGCCGTCTTCTCCGGGGCCTCGGAAGAACATGGACATGTCGATCTATCGGCCTGCGACGACAAGCCCCAAATCGGCGAACAGGTGCAGGTCTTGCCGGTTCATCCCTGTCCCTGTTTCAACGAACACGACCAGATCTTTGCCGTGCGCCGCGGCCGCGTGGAAGCCGTCTGGCCGGTTGACGCCCGCGGGCAGATACGCTGAAAGGAGCGAATTGTGGATTTTGCCGAATTGAGCGAAAAACTAAAGATGGCTAGCACCGCGACCCTGACGTCCGTGCTCCGCAACAAGGGACTGCTCAACACGTTTATGCACCAAGTCGCGCCCCTCGCGCCCGACATGAAAATGGTCGGTCGGGCCTTTACCCTGCGCTACATCCCCGCGCGCGAAGACCTCGACGAGATCCCACTGGACAACCTGAAAGACGTGCAGCGGATCGGCATTGAGCAGGTAACCGCAGGCGACGTATTCGTCATCGATGCACGCGGCGACACCCGCGCCGGGACTATGGGATCCATCCTAGCGGCGCGGCTGCAAGTGCGGGGCTGCACGGGGATCGTCACCGATGGGGCCTACCGCGACTCGCCGACCATAGTCGCATCGGGGTTGCCCGCGTACGCCGCAGCCATGAACGCCCACACCAACAAAACCATTCACCACCCCAGTGAAATCCAGGTACCCATCGCCTGCGGCGGCGTGGCGGTCTTTCCCGGCGACATCCTCGTCGGCGACGGGGAAGGGGTCGTGGTCATCCCCGCGCATCTGGTCGAGGAGGTCGCCATCGAGGCCGAGGAGATGGAGCAAAAGGAGCGTTTCATCACCGAGAAAATCCGCGCCGGAGCCAGTATCGTCGGCACCTATCCCCCCGATGAGCAGACCTTGGCCGAGTACCAAGCCTGGAAAGCAAATCAATCGTAGGAGTGTTCAGCCCAGACGACGGCGCAAGCGACGCGCGAGATCGCCAACCACAGCGGGAGCAGTAGCGGCGATGTTGTCCAACTCGTCGGGGTCCTGCTCAAGATCGTAGAGTTCGTCGCAGTCGTTGTAATTCTGAATGTACTTGTGCGTAGCCGTGCGCATGCAGCGGAAGTTGCTCAGGGCGGCGACAGTCGCTTGGCGGTGGGTGTCGGTCTGGCCGTCGAGGACCGGTTGCAGCGACCGGGCGTCGATGTCTTGCTGCGGCGCGAGCTGGGCGAAATCGCATATCGTGGCATTGAGATCAATGAGTTCGCACAGCGCGTCGCAGACGCGGCCCCCGGCGATATCCGGCCCGGCGATGATCAGCGGTACGCGCAAGCTGGCCTCGTACGCGGCGCTCTTGGTGTACAGCCCGTGGTCGCCGAGCAGTTCGCCGTGGTCAGAGGAGAAGATAATGTAGGTGTTGTCGAGCTGGCCGCGCTTTTCGAGCGCGTCGAGTATCTGGCCGATCTGGTCGTCGATGAGTTCTATGGCGGCGCAGTATTGGCGGCGGGTTTGGGCGATTTGGTCGCGCGCGAAGTATGCGGCGCGTTTTTTGATCCACTCGGGCTTGCCAGCGAGGGAGTCGTCGATGGCCGGGGGCATCGACGCATCGCGGTAGCGGTCGCCATATTCGGTCGGAGGGTCGAAAGGGTCGTGCGGACCGACGAAACTGACGAAGTAGTGCCAAGGGAAGTCGTCGGGCACATGGGCGATCCACTCGGCGGCGCGACGGCCAATATAGGCGTCCTCAAAATCCGCGCTGTCCAGCGGAGAGTCGCGGCAATCGGTACTCCAACCAGCGGCGGCGCGCTGTCGATAGTCCTGGTGAAACGTCGCCAATTGCCCCTTGTCGGCTAGGTAGTGCGTATAAGGGCCAATCGGCGTAGGCGAGGAGCCGGCGTGCATTTTGCCCTCGCATTCCTCTGGATGGGTGAAGCCCCAGCTATAGGCGTAGGGCCGGTCGCCGTAGCGGCCATTGTAGCCGTCGGATTTGCGCAGATCGAGCTTGCCAACGCAGCCGACGCGGTAGCCAGCGTCGCGCAGCCGCTGATAGTAGGTGGTGGTGCCCAAGGGCAGCCGCCCCGAATTGTCCAAGCAGCCAAGGCGGCTCGGTTGCAAGCCAGAAGCCAAGCCAATCCGCGCTGGCGCGCAAACGGGTGCGTTGGTGGTGCATTGGGTAAAGCGCACGCCAGCGGCAGCGAGGCGATCGAGATGGGGCGTCCGCAGGAAGTCGGCGCCGGCAGCACCGAGATAGTCGTAGCGGTGCTGATCATCCATGATGAAGAGGATATTGGGACGAGGCATTGAAAGGGTCCTTGGCGTTTTAGGTAACTTGAACGAGCGCGGGGTGTGCAATATGTTGGATGGCCTATTCAGTTCAATCTACCCAGTCGCCAATCTCGCTTCAAGCAGGCTCTATGAACACCAACGACCCAATCCCATTCACAGCATTCGCCCGCTTCGAGCGGCTCACCGCCGAGAAGCCGCTGCTGTACTGCGAGCCACCCGCGTGGGCGGCTGCCAGTCACGCCATCGTCGTGTCCGACACCGTGCATTATCTATGGGCCAAAAAGGGAGGAGATGGTAGCTGGGTACACATGCACAGCTCCGCGCCAGTCGCCGATCCTACGGCGGTGACGCACGACCAGCGCAATCCCATACTCCTGCCTTCCGCCGACGGATTCGACAATCACGGCGTGGAATACCCATTCCCGTTTTGGAATCCCGCCGACCAGCGCTACTACGCCTATTATCTCGGCACCCAAGGCAAAGGCAAGCCCCGCCGCAAACAGACCGGCCTGCTGGTCAGCGACGGCGATTTCGGAGCGTGGACGCGGATTGGCAATGAACCGGTAGTTGCAGTCGGCGGCACACACGAACAACACGGCTCTTCCCATCCATCCGTGGCCGTGTCGGGCGATGTCATTCACATGGTCTATACCGGCGAGTCGCCAGCACCTCCTGAACGGCGCGATATTCTCTACAACGTGCCGACCATCTGCCATGCCACCGCACCGACCAGCGACCCGACACAGGTCACCAAAAATCCCGCCAATCCCGTGTTCTGCGGCTCAGGGCAGGCGTGGGACCACTATGGCGTGCGCGAAGCCGAAATCCTCAAAGGGCCGAGCTACTTCCATCTGTTCTACGGCGGCTACGACGGCAAAGTCTGGGCCATTGGGCACGTCCGCACGCGCGATTTCCGCACCTTCGAACCCAACCCACACAATCCTATCTTCACGCCTGCGACCGATGCCGATGCTTGGGACCGCGACGGTCTCCTAACTCCACAGGTGTTCGCGATCAATGGGACCTATTACATGATTTATGCGGGTCTCAGAGGATCGGGATGGAATCGCGTGTCAGCAGTGGGGACGGGCTTAGCCGTGGCCAAGCCAAAGAGCGAATAGAATCACGGATCGAGGCGTCGAGGATTTTCCCGACGCCTCGATCGGCAGTTACATTTACAGGCACTTCTTGGTGTTTCAAGGCGCACGATTGGCACTGGATCCCCACTAACGCAGACGGAGCAATTATGACCAGTCAGCAACAGATCAACCAATACCGCAATCAGGGTTATTTCATTGCCGACGACGCAGTGGAGCTAGATATGCTAGAGGAACTGACGACGGCGGCGCACGAGGTGATGGCCAAGGTGCGCTCTGGAGAGGTCATCGATGACGCAGCGGGGGTGCGCACCGATGGGCCGGGTGCAGCGGGTGTAGACCCCCATTTCGTCTGCGGGATAATGGCACCGGAATTTGGCGCACCGGTGTTTGCCGAGTATTTGGGTTCGGCACCCATCGCCCGCTATTTGCGGCCATTTATCGGCGAGGAATTGCGCTTGGGATGGGTACATCTTTGCGCTGTTGGGGACGACTATGAAATCGGCTGGCACCGAGATACCGGCGGCAACGAGCAAGATGGCAGCTACGAGGTAGAGATGGAGATTCTCAGACGCCATCGCAAGCACTTCGTCAAATGGCATCTGGCCCTAGCCGACGATCCCTGTCTGTGGATCGTTCCCGGCAGCCAGCGGCGCTACCGCACTGAGCGCGAGCGCGAGTGCCTGCTCAACGACCGGCAAGGAGAGATCCCGGGTGCCTTGCAGATTTCCTTGCAGAGGGGACAGACGGTATTTTGGAATAGCAACAGCATTCACCGGGGTCTGAAGCCGGAGGGGCTTAAGGAGCGCTGGACCTTGATGGGTGCCCTGATTGACCACCGCTCGGAGTACGACGACAAAGGCGAAAAGGGCGATCATCATTGGCTGCTGGCCGACAATATCCGCGCCACTCTGCCGGAGCGCACCCGTCGCTACTACGACAATTGGCGGGCGCTCGCGGTACCTCGCATGGCCAGCGGCAGTGACTGATGAGCTTGTCGAAGGCGCGGGCCGCCCGAGGGTTGCGGCGGCACAGTTGCCTTGGGCAACGCTAGGCCGCCGGGGCCAATATCGTCAGCACCTATCTTGGCAACCCTTGTGATTGCCCCGCACTTGTGGTTGCCCCCTCACTCACGCTCATCCGCCCGCTCAATAACCCGCATACTCTTCCAACGGCCCGTGCGAAAACGCAAGTAGAGAGCCACGCCCAAGACGCATATATAAGCGCAGCAGAAGATCCATATCAGGTACAGCCCCCCATCGAAATAAGTTAGGGCGGCGAAAGACGGCACCACCATGATCGCCCAAGCCAGCGCGATCGAAATCCACATGACGAAACGGGTGTCGCCCGCACCTTTCAGGGCCGCCGCGAATACCATATAGGCGGCATCGAAGACGCAGTACAGAGCCACGAAGCGCAGCAAGACCACGGCGATCTGATGCGCGACCGCAAAATTGGCGTCTTTCTCCTCGCCAAAAGGCGCGAGAAAAAACTCCGGCACCAACACATAGCCCACGGACATCGTCCCCATGTACAGCATGGCCAAGTGCAATCCCGACCACGTGCAGTACTCGGCGGCTTCGGGCTGATCGCGCCCCAAGCGCTGGCCGACCATCGTCGATACGGCAATGCCGCAACCAATGAGCGGCATAAAGGCGAGGCTGTTGATGTGAAAGGCCAAATTCGTCGCCGCCAGCGGGATCGGCCCCAAGCGGCCCACGACAAACAAAAAGAAGGTAAAGGCCATGATGTCGAGCATGAAGTTGACGCCGTTGGGGCCGCCATAGCGCAACAGGCGCAGCAGCAGTTTGAGGTCGGGCTTCCAGCCGCGCAAGGTGGCGTATTCGCTGCGATAGCGCGGCC
>JAPPEG010000155.1 GCA_028875345.1 Gemmatimonadota bacterium | reverse complement strand
TGGAAGAGTCGGGCGTCATCGACAAGACGGCCATGGTCTTTGGGCAGATGAACGAACCGCCCGGTGCGCGCCAGCGCATCGCCCTCACCGGACTGACCATTGCCGAGCACTTCCGCGACGAGGCCGGCCAAGACGTGCTGTTCTTTGTCGATAATATCTTTCGCTTTATCCTCGCCGGTGCCGAGGTCTCGGCTCTATTGGGCCGCATGCCTTCGGCCGTAGGGTATCAGCCGACGCTGGCGACCGAGATGGGTGCCCTACAGGAGCGGATTACCACCACTAAGAACGGCTCGATCACGTCGGTGCAAGCCATTTACGTGCCAGCCGACGACTATACAGATCCAGGCGTGGTCTCGGCCTTCGCCCACCTCGACGGCCGCATCGTGCTGGAGCGCTCCTTGGCCGATCAAGGGCTATACCCAGCGGTCGATCCCCTCGCCTCTTCGTCGCGCCTCCTCGATCCGCGCGCCGTCGGCGAAGAGCACTATCAGGTTGCCCAGCGCGTCCAAGAGGTCTTACAGCGCTACCGCGACCTGCGCGAGATCATCGCCATTTTAGGCATTGACGAACTGTCGGACGAGGACAAGCTGATTGTATCGAGAGCGCGAAAGATCCAGTTCTTCCTCACGCAGCCCATGCACGTGGCCGAGGCATTCACGGGCAAGCCGGGCGAGTACGTCAAGATCGAAGACACGATCCGCGGCTTCAAGGGGCTGGTCGATGGCGAGTACGACGATGTGCCCGAACTCGCCTTCTTCCTCGTCGGCAATATCGAACAGGCCCTCGAAGCGGCCAAAGACCTTTAGTCTATGCCTGCCTTCGCCTTAGAGGTTGTCACGCCAGAGCGGGTGGCCTACTCGGGTCAGGTAGCCAGCCTGCAAGCACCCGGTAGCGAGGGGGGGTTCGGCGTCCTCGCCGGACACATCCCGCTTTTGACTTCGTTGCAGATAGGGCGGTTGCGCTTTGTCGAGGAGGACGGCAGTGAGGTCCAAATGGCCATCAGCGGCGGTTTTGTCGAGGTCGGGCGCGAGCAGGTTGCGGTGCTGGCCGAGACGGCTGAACGCGTCGAGGAGATCGACGTAGCGCGGGCCGAGGCAGCGCGGCAGCGGGCCGAGGAACGGTTGGCGCGGGCGCGGGAGGAGCGGGTCGATGTAGCGCGGGCCGAGGCAGCACTGGCGCGGGCGATCAATCGCATTCGTATCGGTAGCTGATTTTTACAGGGAATACCTAGAAAGCAAAAGGCACTTGCGAACGCAATCGCAAGTGCCTTTTGCATGGGCCAATGGTAGGCTGACCGCAACCCTCTTAACTCCTCGGGTATTCGAGTAACTGAATCAGCTAGAACTAGCTGACTGCGTCTATCCCCCCACGTCGCGCCCATACACCGTGCGAATCACGTCCTCGATGTCGGGCTCTTGGACGGACACGTCGCGCACAGGGTAGCGGGCCGACAACTCCGAAATCAGTGCCGACGCCGACACCTGGCTCCTCGCAAAGCGGATGCGGACGACACTGTCTCGCCGTTCGAGGATCTCTGCGTGGGCGTGGGCGAAGCCAGCCAGCGGCTCTCCGCCGCTGGGGTCGCACTCGACGATTAGATAGCGGTGCGGAGTGATCGAGTCGATGAGCGCCGCCAGAGGCCCGTCTTCGATGATGCGTCCCTGATTGATGATGATGAGTCGTTCGCAGAGCTCTTCCACGTCGTCTAGGTCGTGCGTAGTGAGCAGTACGGTGGTGCGTCGGCGCTGGTTGATATCTCGGATGAAGGCTCGGATCGCCGCTTTCACTTCGATGTCCATGCCCATCGTGGGTTCGTCGAGAAACAGGATATCTGGCTCGTGCAGCATGGCACCGGCCAACTCCCCGCGCATGCGTTGCCCTAGGGACATCTGCCGCACCGGTGTGTCGAGGAGGTCCTCGATGCCGAGGACCTCGCAGAGCTCGGCCAAGCTCCGCTCGAAGTCGTCGTCGGCAATGCGGTAGATCCGTTTGAACAGCTCGTAGGACTCGCCCAGACGAAGGTCCCAGTTTAGCTGGCTGCGCTGACCGAACACAGCGCCAATGCGCTGGACGACCGCCCGCCGCTGCCTCTGGGGCGACAGGCCGACGACGGAGACGCGCCCAGACGTGGGATAGAGGATGCCGGAGAGCATCTTGATCGTCGTCGACTTCCCCGCGCCGTTGGGACCGATGAACCCGACCAGTTCGCCTGGCTCAATTGCAAAGCTCACGTCGCGCACCGCGTGCACTTCACGTCGGTCGGGCCGGAACAAGCCCTTCACCGCACCGGCCAGTCCCTTTTGCTTCCGGGTCACGCGGAAGGTCTTGCAAACCCTCTCTAACTCTATAT
>JAPPEG010000157.1 GCA_028875345.1 Gemmatimonadota bacterium | reverse complement strand
GGTTTATTGGGGCTGAAGGCGACTTTATCGCGCAGGAGCACGGCAGCTTTTTCAAACACCTCTTCAACTGGATGGGTATTGCCATTTTGCTGACGACCGAGCTGGGGTTGTTGGACGCCTGCGCGCGCATTTCCACGGACATTATCAAGATCAACTGGCTGCGCGAACACGCCAAGTGGACGCGGAATCGGCTCTATTTTCTCCTGCTGTGGGCGCAGATTCTCTTCGGCGTGCTGATTATGCTTTCGGACTACAACAAGCCGGTGCAACTGCTGGTCTTGAGTGCCTCGCTCAACGCGGGAGTTATGCTGTTGTACTCGGTATTGCTCTTGTGGCAGAACAACCGCGTGCTCAAAGGGGCGTTGGCCATGCACCCGGTGCGCTTTGTGGCCTTGATTTGGGCCTGCGCCTTCTTTGGCTATTTCTCATTTGTCACGCTGCGGGAGCAGTTGCCCAAGCTCTGGGGGTGAGGACGTTTGGTCGCACCACTTAGTTTGAGATACACGCCACATGGGCAAGCCTCTGGGCCTCGATGCCTAGGGGCTTGCCTTTTGCTGCTCGTGTTGGCGCTGTTCACAAGCCCGGCGCTTGCCGCCGAGTCTGAGCGGGAAGCGCGTCTGCGGCGCACGGTGGAGGCGTTATCCGCACCTGACTCGCGGATGACGGGCTATCCGGGGGCTGCGGCAGCCCGCGAGTGGCTGGTCGCCGAGTTAGAGAGTTTGGGGATAGCAGAGATCTACCGGCACGAGTTCCCGGTACTGGTGCCGATCGACGAGGGATTCTGGCTCGAATGCGCGGGGGAGCGGCTCGAATTGTTCGGCGTTTGGCCCAATTTGGTGCGGACGCCGACTCTGCCGGTCGAGGGGATTGAGGGACAGTTGGTGTATGGCGGGGATGGCAGCCGACTTGAAGGGCAGCCGGTGGTCGGGCGGATCGTCCTGCTCGACTATGTCTCGGGCACAGCTTGGGTGGATGCGTTTCACTTGGGGGCTGCGGCCGTGGTGTTCTTGGAATCGGCCGGGGCGCATCGCAAGGAAGCTGAGCAGAAGTTTCTCGACGTGCCGGCCGACTTACCGAGGCTCTATGCGCGCAAAGACGTGGCGGAACGTTTGCGGGTGTTGGAAGAGTCGAGGGCGCAGGTGCGACTGTGGGGGCGAATGGCGTGGCGGGAGGTGACGGCGCAGAATTTGGTCGCCGTGATCCCTGGGAGCGATGCGACGCTGGGGGAGGAGGTCGTCTTCCTTGCTGCGCATTACGACGCTATGTCGCCGGTGCCAGCGTTAGCGCCGGGGGCCGAGCAAGCTGCGAGTGCGGCGGCGCTGTTGGAACTGGCCCGGGGGTTTGCCGAGCGGCCGCCCAAGCGCACGGTTGTGTTGCTGTGGACGGCTGGGCACTTCCAGAACATGGCGGGAATGCGCCATTTCGCGCCGTTGTTGCTAACGGCTGCAGGGCAGCGGGAGGACGAGGTGGAGGAGACCGTGCTTTTGCAGCGGCTCAGTGCGCTGGAGACGCGCTTTTTGGTGGGGTTGGATCTGTCGTCGCACAGTCCGCGGCTCGGGGCGTTCAGGCCGAGAGAGCCGTATCGCGTCTCCTTGCTCGCGCCGCCGATTACCGAGCGGTTGTTAAGGCTGGTAACGGCGCACGAAGACTCTGCGTTGGGGGGCAAGCGGGTGCTGGTCAATGGTCTGAAGCAGGACTTTGCCCGCCAGGGCTTGGGGGGAATGGGGCTGACGGTGCCGTTGGATGCGGCGGTAGCGGCTCTCGCCGGATGCCCGGCGTTGGCTTTTTGCACGGTCAACGACAGCCGCGCTCGCTTTGACGCGCCCGACGATTATCCTGGGGCGGTGCGCTTTGACTGGTTGGGCGATCAAGTTGCGCTGCTGCAGGGCGTGCTGCCTGCGCTTATTGACGACCCGGAACTGGAGCCGTGGGCTTGGGGCAACGATGCGTTTGGCACCATTGGTGGGGAGGTGGTCCACTACGGGCCGCGCAGCTATCTGCCGGATCAGCCTACGGTCGGGGCGTTGGTGCGGGTGCGGCTGCGCCATCCGACGTTGGCTGGGGTGCGGCCTGATTTCTGGGCGGCGGCGGATGATTCGGGGCGGTTTGTCATTCCCGGAGTTGAGTCTGGCATTATCTACACGAAGCCGGTGCGATTGGAAGCGTATCGGCTCGATGCGGAGACTGGGGCGGTGACGGATGCGCCGGACTGGGGGATCAATGGGGAGCGCAAGTTGCCGAGGCGCGCACTGATGGTGACGATGGATGGTGCCGAGGAAGAGGAGCAGATCGTCACTGCCCCGCTGCGGGGGACGACGCTGTTTGGGATTTTTGATCCGCGCAATTTGTTGACCT
>JAPPEG010000392.1 GCA_028875345.1 Gemmatimonadota bacterium | reverse complement strand
GGTTCGCCGCCCGCAACGCTTATCGCAGGCGGGTCAAGTCCCTTAATATCACGCCCCGACTTCCGTACAGCAAGAACGCGCCGACTCCGCCTGACATTGCCCACTAATAGGGATTCTCTATATTTTCAAGTCTCTTTAACTCTGTCTGTGGATACCTTTGTATGGCCCTTGAAACACCCGCCAAAACTGATTTAGTGCGCGACCTTTTGGGTCGCCCGCTGGCCTCTTTGCGCGTGTCGGTAATCGACCGCTGCGACCTGCGCTGCCAGTACTGCATGCCCGAAGAGCACTACACTTGGCTGCCGAGTGAAGACATCCTCAACGCCGCCGAGCTCGAGCGCGTGGTCGATGCCTTTTGCCAAGTTGGTGTCCGCAGCGTGCGCTTGACTGGCGGTGAGCCGCTGTTGCGCGCCGATTTGCTCGAACTCGTCGCCCGACTCACACGACTACCATTAGTCGAGGACCTAGCGCTGACGACCAATGCGACGCAATTGGCGCGCCGGGCTGACTCCCTGCGGGAAGCTGGGCTGCGCCGGCTCACCGTCAGCTTGGACTCGCTGCAGCCAGCGCGCTTTGAGGCGCTGACGCGGAGAGCCGCGCACGCCAAAGTCCTGGAAGGGATCCGCGCCGCTGCCACAACTAACTTTGACTCACTCAAGATCAATTCGGTCGTAATGCGGGGCTTCAACGACGACGAACTCGTGGATTTGCTCGAATTCGGACGGGAGATAGGCGCAGAGGTTCGCTTCATCGAATACATGGATGTGGGCGGGGCCACCCACTGGTCACTCGGAGAGGTGGTGTCGCAGCAGGAGATGCTAGCGAAGCTGGAGGCACACTACGGGCCTATCGAGCGCGAGGTGGGGCGCGGCTCTGCACCCGCAGAGCGCTTCCGCCTACGCGACGGCACGCGCTTTGGCATCGTCGCGTCGGTCACTGAGCCGTTTTGCGGGGCCTGCGATCGCAGCCGCCTGACAGCCGACGGACTGTGGTACACGTGTCTATACGCGCAGCAAGGCACCGACCTAAAGCCTTTGCTGCGCAACGGAGCAGACCGCGAGCGACTAGTGCGACGCATTAGCGCCGGGTGGGCGGGCCGGACGGACCGCAGCGCCGAAGAGCGGCGCGACGATCCACATCGCGGCGTGCTCTATCAAGTCGCAGAATTGCAAGCCGATCCGCACCGCGAGATGCACACCCGCGGCGGTTGAGCCGCACTTTCCCAATACATGGATTACTTTCGCGCCAAACGCTATTTGGACGCCTTGCCCGACTGGGAGGTCGGCCGTCCAGCGCTCGGGCCAATCGAAGACTACCTGCCGAGAATGCGCGCCCTGCTGACCCGCCTCGACGACCCGCAGACGCGCTTCCGCTCGGTCATTATCGGCGGCACCAACGGCAAGGGAACGGTCGCCAGCTTGCTCGCCGCCATCCTAAAGGCGCACGGGCACAAGGCTGGGCTGTACACCTCGCCGCACCTGCACACCCAGCGCGAGCGCATCCGCATTGACGGCGATATTCTCAGCAAGGAACGATGGGCCGACTCCGTGTCGCACCTCGACGATTGCACCCGCGACTTTGGCCGGGAGGCATTGGGTTCGTTTAGCAAGTTCGAGGCTCTGACCGGCCTCGCGGCCCATCTCTTCGCGCAGCAGGACGTGGAATTCGGGATTTTTGAGGTAGGGCTAGGGGGCCGCTACGACGCGACCAACGCCTGGGACTCGGAGATGGCAGTCCTGACGGCCATCGGCCTAGACCACGTGGATCTGCTGGGCAATACCTTGGAGGAAATAGCCGCTGACAAGCTTCACATCGCCCGGTCGGGCCGCACGCTCGTCACCACGGCAGCGCAGTCACCCGAAGTGATGGACCTAATCCGGCAGACCTGTGCAAAACAAGAAGTGAAGTTACAAATCGCCGAAACGGAATGGCCTCTAGGCCATCTAACGGGCCGTCCAGCGACCTACGCGGAAAATGCGCAGCTAGCCCTTGAAGCGGCACAGGGACTCGTCCAAGACCTAGAAGACGATACAGCGCACCAAGTCGTAGCGACCCATTGCTGGCCGGGCCGCTTTGAAGTGGCGCAAGAAAAGCCGTTGGTCTTGCTCGATGGCGCGCACAATCCAGCGGCGGCCGAGGCGCTGGCCGAGGAGTTACAGCGGCTGAGAAGCCGGCTGAAAACCCACCTTGGATCGTGTGGAGCCGTGCAAGGGCAGGGGGACCGTCATTCCCGCGAAAGCGGGAATCCAGTAGGGAGCGGCGGCACACAAGGGCCGAGATTCGGAGTGTTCAGACAGCCTCTGAGCGGCGAGCGTCCCGTCGCCAATACCGACGACGCCTGGGTGCTGGTCGTCGGCGCGGGAATGGGACACGATGCGGCGGGGATTTTGCACGCGCTAGCGCCGGTAGCACAGCGAGTCTTGCTAACTTCGTCGGACCATCCACGGGCACTGGCACCAGCGGCGCTAGCAGACCTAGCACCAGACGGCCTAGCCATCGAGCAGGTACCTGCAAGCAGCCAAGCTCTCAAACGCGCGCTGGCACTGGCAGGTCCCAAAGGCCGAGTCTGCGTGGCCGGGTCGCTGCACTTGGTGGCGCGGGCGCGGGAGTTTTTCGCCCTGCCCGGCGAGCGCGACGGCATCACCGAAGACATGGCGCTGGAGAATCTGGAGTGCATTGCCGAAGCGGCCCGACGACAGGAACTCATCTGCGAGTGGATCTCGGACGACGGCACGCGGCTCAAGCTGTCGGGCGGACGGCGGCCCCTGCGCTTCTGGCGCAACAAACATCCCTTCAACGACTACGTCGAGGCCCGGCTCGCCGAAGACAAGGCGTACCAATACGAGGATTTTGCCGCCGCCGGATTGCCAGTCCCCGATACGCTCAAGCTCTTCAACCCCCTAGCTGATGCCCGCTTCGACCGTTACAAAACCCACGCCACAGTCGCGGAAATCGTCGAAGAAGTAATGGCGCGGTTCGAGTTTCCCCTGTTGGTCAAAAAGTGCCACAGCTCACTGGCGCAGGGCGTATTCTTGGAGCGCAACCCAACAGACCTCGGCCAGCGGCTCCAAGCCCTCTTTGCCAACAGCGGCTTTTTGGACAACATCGCGCTGGTGCAGCAATACGTGGCCGGGCCGGAGTATCGAATCGTCGCCAGCCGCGACGAGCTGTTACTGGCCTATCGCAAGGAGAGCGAGGCCGTGGGCGCAGACGGGGATCTCAATCCGCTGCATCAGGCCACAGGGCGCGCCGTGCGCGTAGAAGACGCGGCCCTGCTAGCGCAAATGCAGCACCTAACCGCGCAAGTAGCCGACGTGTTCTCGCTCGGTTTTTACGCCATCGACCTCATCCACGGCGCAGACGGTTTCTCCATTATCGAGATCAATCCCAACCCCATGTGCTACGTGTATAACCGCGACAACGGCCGCCGGGACTTCATTCGGCTATACGAGCGGCTGCTTTCTCAATTTGCCCTGTAATCCGCAGATGGACGCCGAATTGGAATTTCTGGAACTGAGGCCAAAGGAAGTGGTCGAAGATCTGACCTAGAAGCAGTCCTCGTCGCTAACCTGCGGGCATGAATGATGTTGCGCGCCCACCCTATTCGTCGGCGTCTAGGAGGGCTTGGAATGCCTTTAGGCTTTCTACTTGAATCGCCGCCCGATGCAATTGCTTGAGACGCTGCGAGTCCTCAATGCCCCGTATGCGATCAGCCAACGGGTCCGCCGCATCGAGCGCAAAGCGAATCTCCAGCACATCGAGCAGATCTTCAATGGCGCGTTCTCGGCTCCCTTGCTCAATGCCTTGTTGGGTCAGGTATTGGGCAACAGGTGATTCGTGGATCATATCCATTAGACCCTCCTTGAAGAAAATGGCAGCAACGGTTTCTCGCGCATACAACAACCCGCTCAAAAGCGACATGCCGGCCAGACAATCAGCCTTTGTCGCCTGATCCAGCGGCTGCGCCTGCACCTCGCGCACACAAGTCTGTAGCCAATCCGCTGACGGGCCGGTCGGCCGCATCAACGGCACAAACGGCAGCAGTCCCACAGGTCCGGACTTGAGGATGCGTTGGCCGTCCAACTCGCTCAGCCGGATCACTTGGTACTCGACCAAGATTCGATGGCCGGGACGATCCTGTAGATAATGGCCCGGATCGCGCCGCCCGGCCGCAGGCCGCAGATAGAGGACGATAGAGACCACCGGCAGGCCGTATTGCTCAACAATTCGCCCGATATAGCCGACCATCCGCCGCGCCATCGGCGGCTTTGTACTATCGGTGGTTTGAAACTCGGTGTGGACAAGCACCGTTTCGCCGCCCAACTGCACCCGCAGCAAACTGTCGGCCTGCCGCGCCTTGACGGTGAGTTGCTCCGGGTCAATCACTTCGGCACCTTCGACGTCGTCTCGTCCGAGGGCAAAGCGGGCGAAATCGTCGGGATAGTGCTGCACCAAATACTTGGAAACAATATCAAATTCGGCCATGGCAATCAATTACGAATTAGGAATTACTCTGCCCCTACTCTCTGGTTCGGATGGCTGGGCACACTCTAACCCCTTGCAAAAATTGTGCCAGGGGGCGCTCAGAGAGACGGAGGGGATCAGAGGCGTTGGAGTGTAGCGGAAAGGGTACAGGGATGGGAAGTTGAGGACATATAGTAGTCCTGAATGACTTGAACGATTCAAGATGCGAATCACCTTGCAGGTAGGGGCCAGCGATCGCTGGCCCCTACAATTCGGCTCGTGAATGATGTAGGATGGCTATATTGACAAGACAAGCCGCATCTCGAATCGTCTAACTCATTCAGGATTGCTATAAGACTGCCTAACGTCAGATATGTGCCATGGTAGGGACAACCCCCATTAACCACCAAAGGAAAGGAATCACTTCATGGATATTCAGACCCGCCTCGTCCACGCTGGCGAGGAGCGCATCAAAGGCGCCGTGGTGACGCCGATCTTCCAGAGCTCGACTTTTGTTTCACCTAAGGAGGAAGAGTACCACGACATCCGCTATCTCCGCCTCAACAACACGCCCAACCACCGCGCCTTGCACGCCAAATTGGCCGCTGTCTGCGGCGGCGAGGACGCCTTGGTCGCCGGCTCGGGAATGGCGGCGATCACCACCGCATTGATAACCGTGCTCAACAGCGGCGATCACCTGCTGATCCAAGACTGCCTCTACGGGGGCACGCACAGCTTTGTGACGCAGGATGCGCCGGGTTTGGGGCTGAGCTACGACTTTATCGCTGGCAATGCGCCTGAGACGTGGGCCGCCAAGCTGCGGCCCGAGACGCGGGCGATCTACGTGGAGACCATGACCAACCCGCTGATGGAGGTCGCGGATTTAGAGGCGGTAGTGGCATTTGCCCGCGAGCACGGGTTAGTGTCCCTGATCGACAATACCTTTGCCTCGCCGTGCAACTTCCGCCCGCTGGAAATCGGGTTTGACATAGAACTGCACAGCGCGACCAAGTACCTCAACGGCCATTCGGACCTCGTCGCGGGCGTGATCGTCGGCTCGGCTGCACACGTCAAAGCCGTTAAGCACAAGCTGAATCACTTGGGCGGCTCACTGGATGTCCACGCCTGCTTTCTGCTGCAACGAGGCTTGAAGACCCTGTCGCTGAGAATGCGGCAACACGACGAAAATGGGTTGCGACTCGCGCGCTTTTTGGCCGAGCAGGCGCAGGTGGCGCGAGTGAACTACCCAGGGCTGGAAAGCCATCCGCAATACGAGCGGGCGCAGCGGCTGTTTGCCGGGGCGGGTGGGGTGCTGAGCTTTGAGTTGCACGGAGGCGTGGAGGCCGCCGAGCGGTTGCTATCCAAGCTGGTGCTGCCGGCGTCAGCCCCCAGTCTCGGCGGCGTCGAAACCCTCATCACTCGGCCCGTCACCACGTCGCACAGCGGCTTGAGCCGAGAGGAGCTAGCGGCCATAGGCATAGCCGACGGCTTGGTGCGAGTGGCGTGCGGAATTGAGGCCGCCGAGGATTTGTGTGCGGACTTTGCACAGGCGCTGGCTGGGGTGTAGGACGCTATGAGTGAGTTCTGGAAGCAGCAATACAAACCGCTCTAGGGAGGTAGTAAAAATTGACAACCAATTGCGCAGGCGCGTTGCTGCCTAATTCGGCCGCTTCCAGCAATACTTACCGATACCACATAACCGCTCCCAGCCGCTCAAATCGCCTCGACCTACTTGCCCACTGACAGTTTAGGCCGTACTGTCAGCGGGCATCGTCTCTAATCTGTTTAGAAGCTGTCTGAAAACTACCGGCGGATCGCGTTGAGCAGTGGTCGAGGAACCCTGTAATAGAGCGTTTTTTGGAGTTCCAGAGTTTGCTTCTTATATTTGTTTTTTATATTTTTATGCACACGTTTTAAACCTTTTGACTTTTCTGGATGTGCCCCGACCACCGCGTTTGCAGCCGCGTGAAGTCACTAGGGGTTTTCAGATAGCTTTTTAGGAGGTTTCCATTGTGCTTGCTCGCACTGTTTTCTTTGTCCTGCTTGGCCTGCCTGTCGCCCTTCTCTCTTGCTCGAAAGATCGGCCTGCGCCGGTTGCACCAGCGGGCAAGTCTTTAGCCTCGCTTGCCGCGCCTGCCGCGCCGACCAACCTGCGGTTTGATGCTCCTACGGACTCATCCTGTACAGTCCGCTGGGACGCTTCCGATGGAGCCACCGACTACGATGTCAACTACAAGCCAGCGGTGGGAGGCAGGTGGACCAACGCGCCGCATAGGGGAACTGGGCTATACAACACAATCCACGGCTTACAGCCCAATACGGAGTATCGTTGGGCGGTGAGGGCGGAGAATAGCGACGGGACGTCTGCTTGGGTTTTTGGCTCTAATTTTACGACGCGATCATCCGAAGATGATGATTTAAGTGATGGGCCGGCTTCTCCGACCAACCTGCGGTTTGATGCTCCTACGGACTCATCCTGTACAGTCCGCTGGGACGCTTCCGATGGAGCCACCGACTACGATGTCAACTACAAGCCAGCGGTGGGAGGCAGATGGACCAACGCGCCGCATAGAGGGACTGGGCTATACAACACAATCCACGATCTGGAACCTGATACGGAGTATCGTTGGGCGGTGAGGGCGGAGAACAGCGATGGAACATCTGAATGGATTCATGGCCCTAATTTTACGACGTTGTCAGAGAATCAAGATGGACAAGACGACGGGCAAGGCGATCTGGCCGACGACGCCAACACGGCGAGCGAGCTGGACACACCTATTAGGCTGACAAAGCTGTACTTAGTCAGCCTAATAGGTGTTCACCAAGCAAATCCAGATGGGGCTAGTGTCAGAACCTTAGTCTATGATGTAGAACGTCGTGGCGGGGTTTTGGCGAATTGGGACCTCAGTCTCGATACAGATCAAGGCAAGATGTACTGGCTTGATGAGCGCAGGGATATGATAGGGTCAGCAAACTTGGATGGGTCCCAAGTGCAAGAAATTCTCACTAGGAGGGATGGGTTGCGAAGGCCTGAATGTCTTGCAGTGGGTGCAGGGAAAATATATTGGGGGGCTCTCGGGCCACTAGTGAAACCTGATGGAGAAACAGAGTGGGGCTTGTATAGAGCCAATATAGATGGCTCCGGCATAGAAACTATTGTCGATCGCAAAGATGCTGGTAGAGTGATGGCTATTGCATTGGATGTCCATGCAGGGAAAGTGTACTGGGTTAGCTATCAGCCTAATGCCATTCAACGGGCCAACTTAGATGGATCGGATGTAGAAATTCTTGTCTCTGATGGGGTTGGAACACCGGGCTATGCCCCATCAGGATTTGCCATTGACACACATCATGGCTACATGTACTGGTCTCAATCTTATCCTAATTCGGGTATTTATCGAGCCAATATGGACGGGGTTGTAGAAACCGTGCTTTCGTGGGAAATAAAGCCTTGGTGGGAGGATGGCCCTTCATATTGGGGGGAATCGCATGGCAATCTGAGGCGTCCCCGGGGCATCGCTGTGGACAGCACGGCAGGCAAGATGTACTGGATAGGTTCAGTAGACCAAGAGTATGGAGGAACTGTTTTGGTAAAAAACAACTTAGATGGTTCCCATGTAGAAACTTCTGCCATAGATAGCGATCCCATCCTTCCCAACGAAGACTGGCTTCTAAAGATTGTTCCTCTATTTGAATAATCCCCCTCTGTGCCAGTGCTTCGTCTTCGCCGTGTAGTTGAGCCGGAACGTTCAAGACGGCTGTTTGTCTTGAATGTTCCGACTTGGGCGCGTAGCGCCCTCGATGCGCTTGAACTGGTCCTAGCGCGTTGAAGCTGTCCAGCGGGAGCGGCGTCTTTTGCGATGCGGACAAACACGAAGGGGGAATAGGACAGGGGACGCGATACCTTTCTGCCGGACAAAATAAAAGCCCAAGCGCTCAAGAGCACGCTGGACTTTCCTAGCTGAGATTCCAGAGGGAAGGCTAGGCAAGGTGAAGCGTCTGATGTGAAGAGTCTGTGACTTCTTCCAAGTACAGCTCGGTAGCCTCCTTGAGGTTTTTCAATGCTTCCTCCTCAGTCTTTCCTTGGCTAACTGTGCCTACCTGAGAGCAACGAGCGATAAATAAAGGCAAATCTTCGCTCTTGGTTATTACGGCTGTAAAACGCGTGAGCACAGGTTTCTCCTTCATTTAGGGCTACTAACATGAGTTGACCCCTTTGAGTGGTTATTCTACTCGTCGGCCTCTAACAAATGCCTAAAGGCTTCGAGGCTGGGCACCTGTATGGCCGCCCGATGCAACTGCTTGAGGCGCTGGACATCTTCGATAGTTACAATGCGAGCGGCCAACGGATCCGAAGCGGCCAGCGCAAAGCGAATCGCCAGCACGTCGAGCAGATATTCGATGGCGCGTTCTCGGCCTCCTTGCTCAATGCCTTGCTCAATGCCTTGTTCAGTGACTTCCTTGGTGATTTCCTCACGGATAGTTTCGGCAAGGTACTGGGCAAACGAGGATTCGCGCATGAGGTCCATGAGATGCTCCTTGGAAACAATGGCCATGACCGTCTGCGGATTATACACCAACCCGCTCAAGATCGCCAGTCCCGCGAGAAAATCGGCCTTACTTGGCCGATCCAGCGGCAGTGCTGCCGCCCGGGCTACACACTGCTCTAACCACGCCGCCTCGGTCTGACCGGCTGGCGGCTGCATCAACGGCGCAAACGGCAGCAAGCCCACAAACTCGTGGTCGAGCACGGCTTGACCGGCGAGCTGGCTCAGGCGGATCACCTTATACTGAACGAGGATTTGGTAGCCGGGATGCTCTTGGAGGTAGTACCCCGGGTCACGTCGTCCGGCGGCGGGGCGCAGGTAGAAGACGTGGGCGTACACCGGCAGGCCGTAGTGCTCGATAATGCGGCCGATGTAGCCTGCCATGCGGCGGGACATGGCCGAGTGGTCGGTGGTCTGAAACTCGTGGTGGACTAACACTTCTTGGCCTCCGATTCGCACGCGGAGGAGGCTGTCGGTGCGGCGAGCTTTGACGATGGGCTGCTCGCTCTCGATCACTTCGATATCTTCGATGTCGTCGCGCTGGAGGGCGAAGCGGGCGAAGTCAGCCGGGTAGGTTTGGATCAGGTGCTTGGCGATGGTGTCGATTTCGGCCATGGCAGTCAATCAATTAGGAATAGGAATTAGAGCTGGCCAAGCCGTCCAAACTGGGGGCGGTTGGGTCAATCCCTAATTGATATGTTGCAATATCCATGCCAAGGCGGCAGCACAGTGGGGAGGACAGAGGCGTACCGGGTTCGACTGTATCGGACACAACCCATGAGTGCAACCTTTAGGGACTAGCAAAATACCTTCGTCGCGGAAGCCGGCCCTTCTGTACACCACTGCGTAACGTCAGCCATGAAAACAAAATACAAACCGCTCAAATCCAACAATCACAATATCCCGTAGCGATCAAAAACCTCCCTCGGCGACTGCCCCGCAGCCAATTCATCGCGCACGACGTTTTCCCCGGCGAGCTTTTCCATAGCCTTTCTGCGAACTTCGCCTTTAATCGCCGCCGGAATCACCGCCACGCCATCGTAATCAGCTAAAATAAAATCGCCAGGGTGAACCTGCACGCCGCCACAAGCGATAGGTTGGTTGATCGTTTTGGCGAGGATGCGGCCCGCCGAGTCGAGCGGCGAATAGCCTTTGCAGAAGCAGTGGTAGCCCATGGCGTTCATCTGGCGCACATCGCGCACCAAGCCGTCGGTGAGCACGGATTCGACGCCGCGAGCTTGGGCCGCCGTGGAGAGAAGCTCGCCCCAAAGGCCGGAGCGCTCTTCGCCATTGGTGGCGATGACGAAAACGTCGCCGGGGCTAGCTTGATCGTAGGCAGCAAAAATTTGGCCGTAGGGATCAGGATCGGGGCTGGTATCGGCATACGCGTCGATAGTGAGCGCCGGCCCAGCAATAAAGGCGTCGGGGCGACTAGGCCGGATATCGGGAGTCATGGCCTGATCGCGGTAGCCGAGTTGATCCATGATGTCGGTAACTAAAGCGGAGTAAATGGGCTTCCATTCATCGTACATTCTTTTCTCCTAGTTCCTGTCAAATTCTCCAACAACTGTTAAAAAATATCCAGCCGACATCCAGTGAGTAATGAAGTACCATAGCTAGTCTTCAAAAGGATCTCTCGATGCCTCGCGCTTAGCATCTCGTTCATATCCTTCGGCCAACTCTCGCATGGCCGTCGCAAATCTTGAATATCCTTCCGCTTCAAGTGCTTCCGCCTTCTTACGGTTTAGTCGAGCGAGTTCGAGCTCTTCCTTGCCTGCGCTGAATCCGTGGACACCTCGCTGATTAAATGTCTCGATCCTAAAGCCTTCTCTCATCCTCTTGGCATCCCTCTCATTCAGTGCTTCGGCCACTACTGGATGAATCCAAAGTACGCAGGGATCCGCCGGGGCGTGCGCTAACACATGCCCTATCCGGCTGCATGCAACTTCAAAGTGGCCGGTCGCCTTGGTGATGCGCTTTGCTTCTGTCAACCAATTAGAAAATGAGTCGGAATCAAAATCTCCATTAGCTGACGTTCCAGGACATTGTCTCCATTCGTCTAGGAGCCTGTAAGCATTCAATGCTACTCGCTTTTGATGTTCAGTCGATTCCTCATCACTTCGCTCTTGATTCTTAGAGCGGAAAACGAGGGCGATAACATCTGCAAAAAATGACGGATCAGAAGCGAGACGGTTCTCAAGTATTTTAGGTGAACCCCGTGAAAACTGGTCCAGCCAAGGCAGGAAGTTCCATTCAATTCTGAAGAGGACATCCTCGTCAATATCAGGACACTTTTGGAGCCACTTAATGACTTCTATAGTATCGTGGCGATCGAGTTGATCTCCCGCATTTTCTGTCTCAAGAACTGTTATGATTACCCGAGTCGCGAGCTCCGCGTCGAAACTCTTCTCTTTTCTAATACCGAAATAAACGCAATGAACAGCCGCATTCGCACGTCCGTACTCAATCAGTCTTTCGACAGCTAAAGTAAAGTCCCTCTTTATCATATATGGAGCTATACCCACCTTACTCCAATAGAGACTCCTATTACTTTGGCCGAGATGGGCTTCTACACGGGACCAGACATCTTCTGCAAATGGGAGCCTCATAAGAAAGTCTGTCTTCTGACCTATGCTCCAATCATTCGATAGCAATGGGTCAGCCCAGGACCATTTTAACTTATGGAAGCGTCTCCAGACATAGCCTCCAATGAATTTCTTTAGGATCTCATCGTTTGTCCCTATCAGTGATGGAAGGATTTCTGATTCCATTGACTCAGTTGAGATATTTGCTAGTGTCCCTCCTACCTGCTCCGGAGCGGCAACTTTTTGAGCAAAGCTCATCACCGCATTAATTCCTCCCCGCTCGATAATCAATTGCAACGCATTCTGGCGATCCTGACTGAGCTGTTCCTGTTGTTCTTCGTAACTTCCTTCACTGTAGATATCGTAGTCGGCACTGTTAAAAAGGTGGTGATATCGCAGTTCTGGAGTATCTGGCACTAGAGCATTAGCTACGATTTCTATCTTTTTGACTAACTCTTCGGACATCGCCCATTGAGCGTCCGCAAATTTTCTGTGTTTGCGAACCAGATCATAAATAGTTTGCCATACTGGAAATCGTTTGTCTTCAGGCAGACCTGATATCTCTTCCGAAGAGAGGTAGTTTAGTATGCTATTAAAGGAGGACACTGGAAGATCAGGTAGACTCTCAAGCAATTCGCCAAGTTTTTCTAAAGAGGTTTTTGCAAAATCAACCGCAATGTCAGTATAAATCGTCACTTGATCCCAATACTCCGATGTTCTTACACTGTCTTTCCAGTCTATTGGAATGTAGTTGCGCCAAACCGGACGACGACAGCCCATGGTGTGTCCGTGATTATGTGGCAGTAGCCCGAGTAAGAGCCCCCATCCCACTTCGGATTGTTCACGGAGCAATGTCTCGACGGCCATTTTACGCTTCTCCATAGAAGCACAGGTCTGTACATGCCACGGTAAGAGAATATTGCGGAGAGAATTTATCGGCCTATTGGCCCAGTTTCCACCAGGGTCAATCGAAGCCAAGTCCCCAAGAACGACAATAACTCGCGTTAGAAAATCCGGATGCCACGCCAAGGTCTCAAGTGCCCATAGAAGGCCACTTATGTAATTGCTCCCTCCGACCCCTCCACTGCTTTCTTGTGCAAATACCTGATGAAATGGAGTTTCATTCAGATTCTCAAGTCCCGACTCAACGGCATCAAGAAACTCGTCAGGAGAAGATTCGGCGAGGAGCGGCAGTAAACGGTCCAGACCCGCCCAGCGATCCCACGTAGCGTTTTCGAGCAAACCGCGTACAGTTAGACCTGCTACACTCTCGGCTTTGTTATGAGAACATGATGAGAGCGCCCCGGGCCTACTGCCAACGAGGGCAAGTGTCTCAGTAAGCCCTTCTCGGAGTATTTCTGAATGTTGCAACTGTTTGCCATGGATGCTCGCGGCAAACCGCTCTTCTTGCGGCAAATCGAATTTAGGATCTCGCTCTCCCAAGACCATAATTGCTGTCTCTTGGAGACGGTCTAAGTCATCGTCCGTTAATCTAGGGCCCAATGCGTTCCATGCTTCGCCTCTTGCGACGAGTCGCCACTTCCCGTCACGTTGAATAAGGGGAGTGTCTGAGCGCAACGTGTCAGATATTAGAGTCTCAATCCACTCCCCATATTCTTTTCCCAATAGGTTCTCCAAGGCTGCACGATCAGCTTCACTCTTCTCATTCCACTTTCCAGCAAGTCCTGCTTGGGCGAGGAGTCGTGCGTTGTCCCATGAGGCGTAGGGTGGAATAGCTCCTAAGCCTTGAAAATGTCGCCTCAGTGCCGATAATCTATCACCTCCTATACTAGCGAGCTCTCTTGCTCGGGCCAAAGAGTATTGTGAGTCGGAGAGCACCATCTCCAGCTGAGACTGCGTTGGACTCCGAAGTCTTATGATTTCTGGATTATGCCCGGACCATGAGGCGTAAATCGGAATAACGACTGCGTGTCCTTTGCTGGTAGCAAGAGTTTGAAGGTCTGCGTTATCTGATTCTAAACATAGATCTGGATCAGCTATCAGCACATGAGACCTTCTGCTTTCAACTACCGAACGCCATGCATCCTCGTCGCTAACATACAGACAACGATGAGTGAATGACTGTGCAGTGTCGTCATCTAGAGTAGCAAGGTACGCTGCCACAAAGTCATCTACATCACGAGGACTTTCTGCAAAAAGGATCAGCTTATTTGATTGTCCCTCGAACAGTGCCTGTAGTGCATTGCAAGCATTATCTCGACCTACAATAAATACCTTTGGTGGGAGGGGTGGATCGGCTGAGGTTGCTGAGGAGACCGAGGTCGCTGAGGCTTGTATCAGCTCCCAATGTTCAGCCGGAGTCGAAAGGCCGCCTAGTGTTGGAGATAGCCCGATCTTTTTTGCCATCCATCGGCCAAGAGCCGGAAATTCTCGGAGCCAATCGGCGAGCTTTACCCCGTCAATAATCCGAATGTCTTTCCATCCCCGATTTTTCCGACGGTTGAGCCACGCTGTTTGCTTTGGTTCGTTCCAGCCACCGCTACTTCTCGACCGGGGCGTTACAAAAATAAACGAGGACCCATTCCTATCAGATTCAGAGATTCTTTTGGTGCGCTTTCTGAACTCTTTAGTGGCCTTTGTCTGCGGGTCGGCCGGTGTGCCGATCTCCCAATAAGAGACTCCCTTGGGAACAAACTCTAGAAAGTCGTCCTGAGTTTCCACTAGACCATCCCAGCCCGGTTGGTTCACGGCATCACCGTATGGAATACGGCAAACAGACACCTGAGAGACAGATTGCTTAACGAGCAGATATATCAACTCGGGAATCACTCCTTCGCTGGCTCGTGTATCGGCATACTGTTCTAAATCACTGTCATTAACTATGTGGGTATGATCCATCGCTGCGGATACTCCAAAAATTACACGGACGGAAGATTGATCTGTTGAACGCGAATCCCCGCCGTCATCAGTTCGTGAAAAAGTGTTCAGAAGAAGTCTTGGAGCGATTTGAGCTTTCGTCAATAAGTCATCAGTTTCGCTTCCAATACTTCAGCTCGAATTATGATCTCAGCTTGTTTCTCTATACACGGAAGTTGCGCCTCGATTGATCTTTCTCGACATATTTCCATAGTTGGTGGTGCGGACACTCCAGAATTCGACGCTCCAGTCCAATTGTCGCGACAGTGTCGCAACAATCTCCTTTCCATAGTCGGCTTTTCACGATAGGCCCAAGGCTTCCCTCAGTTGTTGGGATGTCGGGAGTTTGCCTTTGAATTCCTCCGGTAAAGTCGATTGCAACTGGTATTCGGCCACGCCGATGGGATTGGTTTTGCTCTTGAGCGCAAACTCCACTTCGAGGTTGTCCTTTTCCGCACACAGGATGATGCCGATGGAAGGGCTATCTTCTTCGGCTCGCTCTTTCTCATTGAGCACGTTGAGGTAGAAGTCCATCTTGCCGGCGTATTCTGGCTCGAATGCTCCTACTTTCAGTTCAAAGGCAACTAGCGACTTGAGAAAGCGGTGATAGAACAGCAGATCAACGAAATACTCCTTGTCGCCCAATGTCAGGCGATGCTGCCGTCCCACGAAGCAGAAGCCATAGCCCAGTTCTAAAATGAAATCCTGCAATTGCTCGATGAGCCGAGTCTCAAGTTCTCGCTCTTTTACCTCGTGTGAGATCCCCAGAAATTCGAGATTGTACGAACTCTTGAGGGCTTCTTCCGCCTGTTCGGCCAGATGTTCGGGCAATGTGCTCGGAAAGTTATGCGTCTTGCCTTCGGCCAAGGAGCGCTCATAGGCTCCAGCTTTGATCTAGTTGAGCAGGACGTTGCGCGTCCAGCCGAATTGAGCGGTGGCGCGGAGGTAGTACAGGCGGGATTCAAAATCAGATATCTTATTCAAAATCAATAAGTTATGTCCCCAAGGAATTTCTGCAACAAGCTGTTGCAGAAATTCGGCGGCTTGTTCCGTGCGATCATTTTCTAATTCTGCAACAAGCTGTTGCAGAAATTCATCTTTCTCCAAGTTCCCTATTTCCTGCACCGCTTGTGCAAGGACTCCAGCGTTAGAATACGCCTCAACCAGCCGACGCATGTTCCAGAGGTTGCGTGCAGAGAAACCACTTATGTCGGGGAACTCTTTTCTCAAGTCTGCGGCCAGCCTGTCCACTACCGACTTACCCCAGCCCTGTTCCTTCTGCTTCTCTAATATCCCGCGCCCAATGTCCCAATACAGCAGAATCATATCGCGGTTCACCGCCCGCGCTGCACTGAGATGGGCCGACCGGATGCGCGATTTCATCTCGCATAGCCATGCGGCGTAGTCAGGCGATTTTACGAGTGTGTGAGTCATTTTGCATTCACCTCCGAGACGACGATGCTCCAGCGGGTCATCAATAGCTTCTCTTAAGTTTTGCAATCAAGTATGACCAGCGCAATTGTCTCCACAGTGTAGAGACAATCAGATGTCAACCTCGGCGGAGTGAATACAGCGCGACGGTGAATTCCTAATTCTCTTTCTTGCGTCCCCCATTAAAAGCATCCGGCTTCTCGGTACCCGAAGGCCAGTACCCACTCGGATCCTCGCGCCACGGCGTCCCGCACACTTCCGTCAAAACCCGCCACTCAGACGCGCCCATAACCTCTGGATGAAAGACGAAGCGCTTGAGCCCAGCCGCCTCGGACGCCCGCAAAATGCCAAGCAAATCGCGCGCGGGCATGGGGTCGCCAGCGTGCGGCGTGCGACCAGTCGAGACCCAGCAAATCACCTTATCGACACCAGCCGCCTCTATGGCACGGCGCGTCTCGCCGTACACGACCTCGCTGAAAAACTCGTCGGGAAAGCCCGCCTCCAAGTCAAAAAGCGTCCGCACCCCAGGCAGTTTAATGCCAAAAAGCGCCTCGACCACGGCAAAGGCGTCCTCTTCCGTTAGCCCCGGATTCCACTCCCCAAGCGTCTGCACCCAGCGCGCCACCGTGCCGTACAGGCCGTCAAACCCGCGATGCCAGTAGTAGTGCTTGGGCAGTATATAATCGAAGTATCCAGCCATCCGCTCGTAATCCTGCCCAGTCAACCCAGAAAAGACAGCCGTGCGCGGAATCCCACCCAATTCGATCTTGCGCGAGGCCCGATCGACGATTGTGCGGGCGTCTTCCCAAGAGCGGCGCGACTTCTCCTGCCGCATCCGCAACCAATACAGCCCATCCTCGTCGAGATCGATCAAATTCAGCACCGAAAACAGGCCGCCTTGGGCGAGGTAGCGTACCCGCTCGGGCGTCAGCCGGCACAGGGCCTGCCGCAGATGGTCGATGCCGCGCTGCATCCGCCCAACATCGGCCCCCATGCCAGCAAAAAGCTGATCTTCGCCGGGCCGGAGTTCCAAAAGCTCCCCGCCGTGGTGGAACGCTAGCTCGTAGTGGTTTTCGCCGGGGCCGTCGATAATGACGCCGTGAACCTGCGGGTAGAACGCGATCAATTCCTCCAGCCCGACCAGCCCCCCACGACCCATGCCAAAAGTCATAATCTGCCAGCCGCGCGCCGCCGCGTCGTCCATCATGCCTTGCAGCTTCTTTTCTTTTTCCAGATCGCGGGGCGTATCCTCCGGCGGCTCGACGCCGTGCTCGGCGTAGAGCTTGGTATTGACCGGATAGCTGGAGATAATCGAACCATCGTCCTGCTTAAACTGCATGCGGCCGACGATAATGCCCTCGACGCCGCCTTCTTCCCAAGCGTCAAAGCGCTGCTGATAACCTTCGAGCCAGTGTTCGAGCGGCTGGTCGCTGTGGGTGAAAACCCAAAATTTCATAATGGCCTCCTTAGCGATCTGGCCACTTGTAGGCGATCTTGCTGTTTTGCCAGAAGTACTGCTCGGTCACGCCCTTTTCGCCAAAGTACGCTTTGACAATGGAGATGGCGGCCTTGAAACTCCCCGCTCGGTCGCTGACGGGCCAATTGCTGCCGTAGATCACGCGGTCTGCGCCAAAGGCGTCCCACATGGCGTCGAGGATCGGGCGATAAAAGTCCAGCTCTTCCGGCACCGGCTCCACCCTGCTTTGCTCCATGATCGCCGACACCTTCATAAAGACCTGAGGCTGCTCGGCCGCTTGAGCTATGGCGTCCAACCACACCGGATCGGGATCGCCGCCGTCGGCTCCGACCCCACCGCAGTGGTTGATGACAATGCGCAATTCCGGCAGCCGCCGGGCCAGTTCCACCACTTGAGCCAAATCCGCCGGCCCCACCAGCGCGTCGAGCTCCAAGTCCTGCGCGACGAGATGCTCCATGTCGGCGAGAAAAGATCCGGCCTCCAAGTCGGCAAAATACCCACCGCCACAGCGAATGCCGCGAAAGAGCGCGTTTCCCGCTAGGCGGTCAATGTCGCTTTTAAACTCCTCCCGATTGGGATCGACGTGACCCACTAATCCGACGATCCAAGGGTCATCAGCGGCCAAGTCCAGAATCCACTGATTGTCTGCCAACCACGCACTGGCCTCCACCACCACCGTCCCGGTCACCCCTTCGGGCGCGGCGAGGGCGCGGTGGTGCTCGGGCAATACCGTGCGATAGAGCAATTCATTGTCAGCCGGTGGCCAAGGCACGCCTTCGGGCCGCGTGGGATCGTAGAAGTGAGTATGAGTATCGATAATCACGATGCATTCCTTTCTGTCATGGTTTCTTCAATCAGCGTAGCAAACGCCTCTATGTCCTCTGCCTCGGTGTCGAACGAAGTCATCCAGCGCACCTCGCCCCGCGTGGCATTCCAGGGATAAAAGAAAAACTCTTGCTGCAAAATGGGAATCACCTCCACCGGCAAACGCGCGAACACGGCATTGGCCTGCACGGGATAGAGCACTTCCACCCCGCGAATGGGCCGCACCCGCTCGGCCAGCACCTGCGCCATAGCATTGGCGTGCTCGGCACTCCGCCGCCACAGATCGTCGGTCAGCAGGGCCGTAAATTGCGCGGCGACAAAGCGCATCTTAGAGGCCAATTGCATCCCCTGCTTGCGCGCACGGCGATAGTCTTCGGCTAGCTCCGGCTTAAAAAAGACCACGGCTTCCCCCAGCATCAGGCCGTTCTTTGTGCCGCCAAACGACAGCACATCAACCCCACAATCCCCAGTAACCTCCCGCAGTTCCAAGCCCAAGCCCACGGCTGCGTTGGCAATCCGCGCCCCATCGACGTGCAAATACAACCCGTGCTCGTGGGCGCAGTCGGCGAGGGCGCGAATCTCACTCGGCGCATAGACAGTGCCTAGTTCCGTAGCCTGAGTAATCGACACCACGCGGGGGCGCACTTGGTGCTCGTCACCGCGACCCGCAATGTGGGCAACGACTCCCTCGGGAGTGATTTTGCCGTCGGGTGCTGGCGCGGTCAGGAGCTTGACGCCGGCCACCTGTTCGGGAGCACCGCACTCGTCGATGTGGAGATGAGCGGTGTCCGAACAGATCACCGCGTCGCAAAAGCGCGTGAGCGCGGTGAGGGCCGTAACATTGGCCCCAGTGCCGTTAAAGGCCAAGAAAACCTCTACCTCCGATCCCAACACCTCGCGAAAAAGCGCGACGGCTTCATCCGTGTGGGGATCGTCCCCATAGGAATGCACGTGCCCCACGTTGACTCGGTGTAGGGCCGCCATGACCTCGGGGTGGACTCCGGCGTGATTGTCGCTGCCAAAGCCGCGAATGCGCTCGCCCATTATTGCCAGTGCCTTTCTCTGTTGTGTGTCGCTATCCGGTCGTCGGGCAACCGGTCCATCCAATGCAGATTTCGTCATTCCGACGCGACCAGAATAGACCTTGCTCGTAGTATGTCAGACTCTCAATGCGCCTCCAGCCAGGTCTCGCCGGTGCCCATCTCGATTTCTATCGGCACCTCCATCGGCAGAGCCTCGCGCATCTCGCGCGCGACTAGCGGCGGTAGGGTCTCCACCTCGTCCCTGTGCAGGTCAAAAACCAACTCGTCGTGTACCTGCAACAGCATCGCCGAGCGGAACCCTTCCTCGCGCAGTAGCCGGTGGATGCGGCTCATCGCCAGCTTGATCATATCCGCAGCCGTACCCTGAATGCGGGTATTGATCGCATTGCGCTCGGCTCCCTTGCGGGTGGTGGCATTGCGCGAGTTGATGTCGCGCAAATAGCGCCGCCGCCCGGTCACCGTCTCGACGTACCCCTTGTCGCGGGCGAACTCCACAGTCTCGTCGAGATAGCCCCGCACCCCTGGATACTGAGCGAAGTACTGATCGATTAGTTCAGAGGCCTGCCCGCGCGGAATGTCAAGCCGCTCGGCCAAGCCAAAGGGCGAGATCCCGTAGATGATGCCGAAGTTCACCGTCTTGGCTTGGCGGCGCATCTCGGGGGTCGCTTGGTCTTCTGCGACTTGGTAGATCTTTGCGGCCGTGGCAACGTGGATGTCGCCGCCGCTGTTGAAGGTGTCCAGCATCCCCTCGTCGCGGCTAAGCGCAGCGGCGATCCGCAACTCGATCTGCGAATAGTCGGCCGAGAAGAGCAGGTACTCGCTGCTGCGCGGCACAAAGGCGCGGCGGATTTCCCGCCCCTGCTCGCTGCGGATGGGGATGTTCTGGAGGTTCGGGCGGTCGGACTTCATGCGCCCGGTGGCGGTCATTAGCTGCTCGTAGTTGGTGTGGACGCGCCCAGTGGTCTTAAAGACCGCGCTAGGTAGCTGATCCACATACGTTGACTTGAGCTTGGTGTGCAATCGGTAGTCGAGCACTTGCCGCGCGATCTCGTGGCGATTGGCCAGTCGGCGCAAGATCTGTTCGCTGGTTTGGTACTGGCCGGTCTTTTGCGTCCGCCGCGCATTGGGGTCCAGCTCCATCTTGTCAAAGAGAATAGTGCCTAGCTGGTTGCCTGAATTGAGGTTGAAGCGCTCCCCAGCCAGCTCAAAGACGCGCTCGGCAGCTTGCTCGATGGCCTCCTCAAACTGCCGCGAGAGCGCAGCCAAGGCCGAGCTTTCCATGCGGATGCCCTCGTATTCCATATCCACCAGGACCGGCAGAAGCGGAGCCTCGATCTCGTAAAAAACGCGCTGCTGGTCCATGTCGTCGATCTTCGGCCGCAGCGCCGCAGCGAGTTGGAAGGTGATGTCCGCGTCCTCGCAGGCATACTCGGCCACTTGCTCCACCGGCACCTGCAAGAGCGTTAGCTGCTCACCGCCGCGCTCGCCGATCAGCTCGGATATGGGCTTAGGTGAGTAGGAGAGCAGGCTCTTGGCCAACTCGTCCATGCTGCGCCTCAGCTCGGGCTCGGCTAAGGTCGCCGCCAGCATGGTGTCGAAGAACGGGCCTTCGACCCGCATGCCGTGCCAGCGGAGGACGCTGAGATCGTACTTGAGGTTGTGGCCGATCTTTTCGCACTGCCCGCTTTCAAACACCGGGCGGAATTCCTCCAAAACGGCCAGCACCTTGGCCCGCTCCTTAAGCAGCGGCACGTAGTGACCCGTGCCCGGTGCCCACGAAAAGGCCAAGCCAATCAAGTCGCATTGCCGGACATCGAGGCCGTTGGTCTCAACGTCAAAGCAAAACGCAGACTGTTCCAATAGCGCCGCGATCAACGCCTGTCGCTTGTCGGGCGTGTCGGCGAGTTGATAGTCGTGCTCCACATCCGCCACCCCTTTGAGCGGGCCGTGGGCCTGCTCCTTTTCAGCGCTAAACTCGTCGCCGAGCAGTCGCCGGCCCAGCGTATTAAACTCCAGCTCAGTGAATAGGGTCTCCAGCTTCTGCCGGTCCCATTCAACCTTGGCCAAATCCGCCAGTCCCACGTCCAGCGGCACATCGCACTCGATGGTGACTAGCTCCTTGGAGAGCAGAGCCTGTTCCCGATGTTCCTCTACGTTCTGTTTTTGCTTGCCCTTGAGCTGGTCGGTGTTCGCCAGCAACTCTTCGACGCTGCCGTACTCGGCGATGAGCTTTTGCGCCGTCTTGGGGCCGATCCCAGGTACGCCGGGCACATTGTCCGAGGAGTCGCCCATTAGCCCCAACACGTCGATCACTTGGTCAATCCGCTCGACCTGCCATTGGGCGAGGATTTCCGGCACGCCCAACACCTCGGCCTCGTCGCCGCCGCGCCCCGGTTTGTACATAAAGCTCCGCTCGGAAACGAGCTGGGCATAGTCCTTGTCGGGCGTGACCATGTACGTGGCAAATCCCTCGGGCTCGGCCTTTTTGGCCAACGTGCCGATCACGTCGTCGGCCTCCCATCCCGGTTCGCGCAGGACCGGGATATTAAACGCCTCGCAGAGCCGGAATACGTACGGCAGTGCTTGGCTCAGATCCTCGGGCATCGCCTCGCGCTGGGCTTTGTACTCTTCGTACTTGTGGTGCCGATGCGTAGGCTCAGGCGTATCGAAGACAACGGCAATGTGCGTCGGCTCGCCCTTTTCGATGATGGAGAGCAAGGTGTTGGCAAAGGCAAAAACAGCCGACGTGTTCATGCCCTTTGAGGTCAGGCGCGGGTTGCGAATCATCGCGAAGTGGCCCCGATAGACGAGGGCCATACCATCGAGCAGGAAGAGAACTTTTTCGCTCATGCAGAATTCTTTCGTCGCGTCAAACGGCTTGGTTGGCTGCTTCGTAGTACTTGTTGATGCCGGGCACATCGCTCATCCCGTGCCACACGCCCCGGAAGAGCGTGCGGCGCTTCTCTGGGAACGAGGCGATCACTTCGGCCGACGGACAGCCCTTGCCCCACTTGGAATTGACAGTGTCGTAGCAGGTGAACAAACTCAGCCGGTCGCGCTGCTCATTGATCCAGCGCGTCCCCGAATGACACAGGGCCTCGGTGAAAATCACCGCCGAACCAGCCGGACAGATATAGCTCTCCCACAGTGCACTGTCGCGCTCGCTCAGCTCGTCGGGCCGGGGGAAGGCGGCCTTGTGGCTGCCCGGCAGAAAAAGCGTGCCCCCATCGCCGTCGCCGACTTCGTTGAGCTCCCACACCACCCGCGTCAGGCCGGAGTGTACCTTGCCCGACTGCATTTGGTAGATGTGCGAGTTGCCGCGAAAGTTGAAGTACCCACCACCGCCGTGCGGACCGAAGTTGTCGTGCCCAGCCTGACGATGGCTGGTATAGGTGTGGTCGTAGCGAAACCCATAGCAGTCTTCACTGGCCAGCGCCTGATGCGAGAGCACTTCGTTGAGCACGCCCACTATCGCCGGGTGGTCGAGCAAAATCTGCGACGGCCCGCCGTGATTGTCGCGCTCGTCCGGCGGCAGGGACTCGCGCTCGTAGAGAAATTTCATCTGGTGGGCGCGGATCAGCACCAGTTCTTCTTCGCTCAACAGCGCAGGCAAAAGGACAAACCCCTTGAGATCAAAAAGGTACTTCTGGGCCTCGGTCATCGGGACGATGTCCCGCCCGTCGGCATTGGTCGTCGGCAGCAGGTCCATACGCGCTTTAGTCCTTCCAGTTGAACACCACGTTGAGCATGTTTTTCTCGCGATGATACGCCATTTCGTAGGCTTGGACCATGTCCGAGTAGTGCAGCCGGTGCGTAACCAAGCGGCTCGGCTGGAGCTTGCCCTCCTGCATCAGCGAGAGCACGTGGACGCAGCGGCCGTCGTTGT